>CAYZGY010000517.1:0-6123 GCA_964478085.1 uncultured Planctomycetia bacterium | reverse complement strand
ATTCGCCCGAGCTCTTCGTCGCTGAAACTCGCCAATGCTCCAGCCCGTTGAAGAAAGTCGATTCGGCGTCCAAGCGGCCGATTCGCCCGAGCTCTTCGTCGCTGAAACTCGCCAATGCTCCAACCGGCGCTCCCAGCGTCGGTCGTTTACGTGGGAGCGATTCGCCGGCTTTCTGCGACGCAACCCACTACCGCCACCACGCGCGATCCACTCAGTGCCGGCGCGCGGAGCAAACCCATGACTCGAGGAGCCGGATGCGTCCATCGTGCACATCCGGATCCGTGGGGGCCCGGGGCGAGCAATCGTCCCGGGCTACCCGACTGCTAAGCAAGAATATCGTGGACGACGCGCCCGTAGACGTCCGTCAGGCGGTAGTCGCGTCCGGCGTGGCGGTAGGTGAGCCGCTCGTGGTCGAGCCCGAGCTGGTGGAGGATCGTCGCCTGAAAGTCGTGCGCCGAGACGACGTCCTTCGCGACGCCGTCGCCGAGCTCGTCGCTGGCGCCGTAGACCATGCCGCCGCGAATTCCCCCGCCCGCGAGCCACGAAGAGTAGACACGCGCGTGGTGATTCCGGCCCTCGGTGCCGGGGTTCGGGACGAAGGGGCCGCGGCCGAACTCGGTCGTCCAGACGACGAGCGTCTCGTCGAGCATGCCGCGCGCCTTGAGGTCCTTGAGGAGCCCCGCGATCGGTCGGTCGACGTTGCGCGCGAGCGCGTTGTAGTTGCTCATCTTCGCGTGGGCGTCCCAGTTGACGTCGAGATGGGAGTCGCCGTCGATGAGCTCGATGAATCGGACACCGCGTTCTGCGAGGCGACGCGCGACGAGGCATTGCCACGCGAAGCCGTCCGTGCTGCCGCGTTCGAGTCCGTAGAGCGCGTGCGTCGCATCGCTCTCCTTCGAAAGGTCGAAGGCCTCGGGCGCGGCGATCTGCATGCGGGCCGCGGTCTCGAGGGAGCGGATGCGTGCGTCGAGATTCTCGTCGTGCTCGCGCCCCGCGAGATGTTGCTGATTGAAGAATTGGACGAGGTCGATCTCGGTGCGCTGCAAATCGGCGGACTTCGAGCGCCGCCGCATGGGCGCGTTGGGCTCCTCCCCGGGAACGATGCGGGGGCCTTTTTGGGTCGGGGGATGGAAGGCCGATCCCCACGACTGGGCGCCGCCATAGGGCAGGCCTGGCGAGACGACGAGGAACGCGGGCAGATCGGAGTTCACCGTGCCGAGCCCGTAGCTGACCCATGAGCCGATGCTCGGACGATTGAACGTCGCGGATCCCGTGTGAATTCCGATCGTCGCGCCGAAGTGATCGCCGTTGATGTTCGTCATCGAACGGATGACGCAGACGTCGTCGATCACGCCGCCGATCTCGGGGAAGAGGTCGCTGACCTCGATGCCGCTTTGGCCGTAACGTCGGAACTTCCAGTCGGCACCTTTGAAGTATCGGTTCCGCCCGTGCGGGCGCCCGTGCTTGCTGTTGAGAACCGGCTTGGGGTCGAACGTGTCGACGTGCGAGACGCCGCCCGTCATGAAGAGGAAGATGACTCGTTTGACACGCGGCGTGAAGTGTGGCTCGAGCGCCGTCGATCCTTCACGTTCGGCCAAGAGCTGTGAGAGCAGGCCGGGCAGGATGAGACCGCCTCCTGCGAGGGAGCGGATCATGTTGCGGCGAGAGGTGCTTGTCTGAGTCATCTCTTCGTCAGTCCACGAACAAGAACTCGTTGCTCGTCATCATGCTACGCAGGTACGAGCTCCAGGCCAAGTGTTCCGTGTCTTTCGACGCGTTCCGGGAAAGCTCGCGGCGGAGCTTAGCGAGAATCTCGGTCGAAGTTTCGAGCTCGGCGCCCGTCGGAAGCCGTGCGAACACCCGCTCGTAGGCTTGGCGAACGCGCGATCGGGTCGAGTCGCCTTTCGTCTCGCGAAGAAGGCGACGCGCGAAGCTCGCAGCCTGCGCGTGAACGAACTCCGAGTTGAGCAGGTAGAGACTCTGCAGCGTCGTCGTCGACGCGCCGCGCTCGCCGAGGTGGAGGTTGCCGTCCGGCCCGTCGAAGAGCTCGAGGAAGGGATTCTTCTCGAGCCGACGTTGGAGCTCGTAGACGCTCCGGCGCTTCGTTTCGTAAGTTTCGCTGAACGGCTCGTGCTGGCGATAGAAGTACGTCAGGTGGTGCGGGAAGGGATGGCGCCCGCCCGTCGATCGATCGAGCTCTCCGCTCAGGGATAGCAGGCCATCACGGATCTGCTCGGCGTCGAGGCGTCGGCGGTTGGCACGCCAGAGGAGGCCGTTCAGAGGATCGCGCGCGGCGTTCGTTCGGTCGGTCGCGGCGCTTCTTCGATACGTTTCGGACAGCAGGATCTCTCGGTAGAGGTCTTTGATCGATGCGCCGCGTTCGTGGAAGCGCGCGGCGAGGTGGTCGAGCAGCTCCGGATGAGTCGGAGGAGCTCCGCGCGTGCCGAAGTCGCTCGTCGAGCGAACGAGTCCACGACCGAAGAGATGGTGCCAGACGCGATTGACGATCACACGAGCGAAGAGGGGATTGTCCGCGGCAGTGACCCAACGTGCCAACTCGAGTCGACCGCTGCCTTCCGCGTTCGAGGGCACCTTGTGACCGCCGAGCGCGCTGAGAAAGCCTCTCGTCACGCGAGCTCCACGCGAACGCGGCTCGCCGCCTCGCTGTACATGCGCGTCCTTCGGTTCGCCGTCACGGACCGCGTAGGCGATCTCGAGATCGGGAAACGTCTCGGCGACCTCGGTCAGATCGGCACGCACCCGCTGAAGCTCGTTCCACGTCGATTCGCGCGTCAGGTTCGGATTGGTGATCTTCTGACTTTGAAACGATCGATAGACCGCGAGCGCGCGACGCTCCTTCTTGAGCCAAGGGTCGAGCTTGGCGCGAAACGGGCGCAGAATCTCGTCGGATCTCTTCTCGCCGACGCGGTAGACGAAGTCGCGCCGATGAGGGTTGTGCTCCTGGCCCGCGTGCGGGTAGATCGAGCTGTCAAAGATGCCGTAGAGCGCGTAGTAGTCTTCCGTCGGGATCGGATCGAATTTGTGATCGTGGCACCTGGCACAACCGACACTGAGGCCGAGGAAGATCTTGCCGAAGTTGTCGATCGTGCTTTCGATCGTGATGTGCCGAAGGCCGAGCGGGCTGACGCCGATGCGCCGGGAAATCGCGATGTACCCCGTCGCGAGGAGTCGCTTCCAGCGCGTCTCCTCGTCGCTCGAAGGCAGGAGGTCGCCGGCGATCTGCTCGCGCACGAAGTCGTCGTAGGGTTGGTCTTCGTGAAACGCATCGAGGACCCAGTTGCGATATCGAAACGCCTCGGGCACGGGGAAGTCGGCAGCGTCACCGGCCGTGTCGGCGTAGCGGACGAGGTCGAGCCAGTGACGTCCCTGGCGCTCGCCGTAGGCTTTCGAGGCGAGCAGTCGATCGACGACCAGTTCCCACGCGTCGGTCGATTCGTCGTCGAGGAAAGCAGTGACCTCATCGGGCGTCGGAGGAAGACCGGTGACGTGCAGCGTCGCGCGACGAATCAGCGTGCGCCTCGAAGCTTCGCGAACGGGAGAGATTCCGGCAGACACTTGCCGCGCACGGACGAACGCGTCGATCGCGGATGCGTTCCACGATTCGTCGTCGACGATCGGGATCTCTGGACTCGAGACCGGCGCGAGCGACCAGAGCCGAGCTTTTGTCTCGACGGACGGATCGATGGGGGGAGTCCACGGAGCTCCCGATCGGATCCAGGCGCGGAGCGCGCCGAGATGTCTCGGCTCGAGTGCACGCGGTTCGCCCTCGACGCGTGGGTGGGGCTGCGAAGAGACGGCAAGGAGGCGACTTTCTCTCAGCTTTCCCGGGACGACGAATCGATCGCGAATCAGTCGCTCGCGGGAGTCGAGACGGACCTCTCCGGCGGGTTTTGCGTCCGCGTGGCTCGCGTGGCACGGGAAGCACTCGGCGATGAGCACCGGGCGAACCTTCGACTCGAAGTGAGCGAGGGCGCTCTCCGTCGAGGTCGAATCGTCGGCCGCTGCGAGCGTCGATATCGCGAGCGTCGATATCGCGAGCGTCACGAACAGGGCGAGCGATTTCATTGCGCGAGCTTCCACGAGGCTTCGTGTCCAACCGGGCTTCCATTCTGAATCTCGTCGCGCTCGAAGTCCACTCGAAGCACTTCTTCAACAGGCTGGTAGGCATCGATGGACAGAGGGCAGCGGAGTACGCGGAGAATCTTGAGGATGACCTCCGAGATCTCCTCGACCGCGCGAAGTCCGGCGACAAATACCGGGCACCAGCAGTGCGACGTGTTCACATACCGAAAGGCAGCGGCACAGAGACGCGGCCGATCAGGCCTCCCGACGTTTGAAGACAAGATCCTCCAGCGGGCCGTAGCGATGATACTCGAAGCTGTTTACGAGCAAGACTTCGTGGATACGAGCGAGGGCTTCCGTCCAGAATGTAGAGTCGAGGATTCTCGTTCTCGTGCTCCGCCATGCCCGTCGAGCTTACGGAGGCGGACCAGCAGCATCCGGGCTAATCGTCGGCAGCTAACGACACGCAGACGATCTCCTTGTCGCTGCGTTGATAGACGCTGCGGTTGGCGAAGGCCGGGTGGGACCAGACCAGCGGGCGGTTCCAGACCTTCTGACTCGGCTCGATGATCTTCGCGCGGCTCGTCTCCTCGTAACCCGCGGGGGTCAGTGTCGCGAAGATGATCTCGCCTTGATCGTTCGAGAGGACGTAGCGATTCGGCTTGCCGCCGTTCTCGATCGGCACAGTGAAAACGGTTGCCCAGCGCTGTGGACGGCCACCGGTCGAAGGCTGGTAGGTCGTCCACTTCCACTTACCCGTGGACATCTCGGCGCACGTGTAGCGACCGCTCGATCCGTCTGCGTAAATGTGTCCGTCGCGCAGGACGGCCGTGTTGATCGCGCCGGCGATGCCGAGCTTGCCGTGGCCGTTCCAGAGGACTTCCGCGGCGGGCTTCGATTCGTCGAGTTTCAACATCATCGACCAGTTCTGATACGCCATCAGGTAGAGGTGATGGTCGTCGACGACGGGCGTCGCGCACGACATGCCGCTGAACGCCTTCGTCGGGACGGACCAGAACGGCTTCCCCGTCTCCGGGTCGAGGCCGTTGATCGCTTCACCGTGCCAGATCAGGAGCTGACGTCTCCCGCCGACCTCGTAGATCACCGGCGCGGAATAGCCCGGCTCCTTCGAGTCGAGGGAACGCCAGATCTCCTTGCCGTCGTCTTTGTCGAAGGCCACCGCGGTCGAGCCTTTGCCGCCGACGATGCAGATCAGCTTCTGTACGTCGACGAGCGGAGCGGACGCCCAACCCCAGACGGGCGTCTCGAGACTGAAGCGTTTGCGAAAATCGGTTTGCCAGATGATGCGTCCCGTCTTCTCGTCGAAGCAAAAGAGGTGACCTTCCGCTCCGAGCGCGTAGACCTTGCCCCCCGAGACGGTCGGCGTGACGCGCGGGCCGTTGGCGTAATCGTATGCGTTGGTGTACTCGCACTCGTACTCGTGCGACCAGAGCAATTTGCCGTCGCTCTCCCGCAAGCAGAGGAGTCGCTCCTTGCCGGGGAGCTTGACGCGCGTCCACGGGTCGGTCTTCTCGGGTCGTGCGACCTCGTCATCCTTCTGAACGACGCGATCGGCGACGAAGACTCGACCGTTCGCGACGGACGGACCCGCGTAGCCGCCGCCGATCTCGCGCCGCCAACGAACCTTTGGACCGCCCTTCGGAATCTCGTCGACGATGCCGCTCTCTCGCCAAACGCCGTCGCGCTTCGGGCCGAGCCACTGCGGCCAGTCGTCACCGTGCGTTCGAGCCGTGAGAGTGCTCAGAAGGCAGGCGGCGAGGCTGACAGTGAGAGTAGCGCGAATCGACATGCGGAATCAGAAGAAGCTGAGCTGCTTGAAGGGCGCCGGCGGTTCGGCCTTTCTCTCGGAGACCGTCTGCTGCCGAAGCCGCTGCTCGATCTGCTCTAAGAAGGGCGACGCCGTCCGGTCGCGCGTCTCACCCCGCCAGAGGCGTTTCTCGGCGTGGCTGACGATCAGTCGGTCCTGTGCGCGCGTCATGCCGACGAAGCACAGACGGCGCTCCTCGGCGCCATCTTCAT
>CAYZGY010000516.1:0-6127 GCA_964478085.1 uncultured Planctomycetia bacterium | reverse complement strand
CGGCAAAGGAAACGACAGGGGCAGAGAACGCCTCGAAGGCACTCCGTGAGCGCAAGCGGCCTGACAGGTCCAACAGCGGTGTCACGTCGCCGGTGGGAGCGACGCCCGGCCCGCGCGGCGTTCGGCCAACGCGCTGGGGAGCGCTCCTGCCGCCCCAAGAAGGAGATAGCCCGAGAGAAGAAAAGCCGGCGACGGACGATAGAGGCTTACCCTACGAAGCGGCGTCCGCGGTCGCGGCCTCCTCACGACAAAGAGGAGCTTCGTCCGCCCCTGTCGATGCTCCTCGCGCCTTCAGCGCCGCACGACGAACACGGCGCTCCTCTCGCGCCTTCTCGAGCCTGTGATCGCGCCCCTCGAAGATCTCCTGCTCCTTGCCCTCGAGCTTGTCCTTCGGCGTGACGTAGCCGAGCGCACTGTGCAGGCGCACGGTGTTGTAGTGCTCCACGTAGTCCGCCACGATGCTGCGAGCGTTCTGGAGCGAGGTCGGAGTCTTCGGACGGATGCACTCGCGCTTGATCGATTGATGGAAGCGCTCGATCTTTCCATTCGATTGCGGATAGTACGGCGAGGTTCGCACGTGTGTCATGCCGCAGATTCGAATGAACTCCTTGAAGTCCTCGGCGAGGAATTGCGGTCCGTTGTCAGTGATGATACGAGGCCCTGCGTCCGGGTAGAGCTCCCGCGCTCGCTGCAAGATCACTTCGACGTCGGCCTCGGTCATCGCCTCGCGCAGCTCCCAGTGAACGATGAAGCGGCTGTAGCCGTCCAGGACGCAGAGAAGGTAGTAGAAGGTGCCTGAGATGTTGATGTAGGAGACGTCCGTGTGCCAATGACGGTGAGCGCCGCCGGGCTGCTTGAAGCCGGTCCCCTTCTTCGAAGGTTTCTGGTTTCCGCGGCGAAGAAGCCCGGCGGCGTTCAGTACTCGCCAACTGCTTGTCGGACTGACCGCGACGATATTGCGGTCGAGCATCATGAAGGTCAGACGTCGATATCCTTCCAGTGGATTCGCGTGGTAGAAGTCGATGATCGCCTGCTTCTCCCAGTCCTCGAGCCAGTAGTCCCGAGGGATCTTACCGTTGTGCTCGTTGGCCTTTCCGTAGCGCTGGCGCCACTGGTAGAATTTGCTCGTGCCGGTGCCGAGCCAGTCGATGAAGTGGGAGGCGGCGATCTCGGTCTTCTCCGACCAATCGTTGACAAAGTCGATGATGGCGTCGCGTGTGTCGGGAGGGACCCAGCGGCCCTTCAGATCTCCCCAGACTTTTTTTTAGCGCGACGTGCTCTTGCATGAGCTCGGCGAGGACCTCGTCACGCTTGGCGAGCTTCTCCTGGAGCGCGGAGACCTCCTCCTCCTCCTCCTTCTTCTGGCGCTTCGCTAGGCCCTGGGGCTCGAGCGCCGACGCGGCGTTCTCGAAGAGCTTGCGCTGCCAACTGTAGAAGGTCTAGGGCTGGATGTCGTACTCGTCGCAAAGATCGGAAACCGGAACTTTATCGACCAGGTGACGTTTGAGGATTTCGGCCTTGTCCTGCGCAGAGATGCGTTTGCGAGCTTTCATCGGGTAACCTCCGATCAGGTAGATCGGCAGGTCACTCCAATTCCTTCAGAACCGAAACACCGATCATCCGTCGCATCTGCTTCGCTGGAAATTCAGCTTTTCGCAGATACAATCTGCGCCATGGAAAACTTCACGGCGGACGCCATCTACATCGACGCTCCACCCGACCGAGTCTTCGAGGCACTCACCGACCCGGACGACGTTCTCGTCTGGATGGACGCCCACGAGGCTCGCATCGCGCCGGGCGCGGGCGGCGAGTTCATGGTGAGCCGCTCGGACGGAACGACCGTGACGGGCACGATCACGGAGTTCACTCCACCGTCGGCCCTGAAGGTCACCGACTACGTCTGGCAGTCGGGCGACAAGCGCCGCGGCCCGATGACCCTCCGCTTCACGCTCGAGCCCCGCGACGACGGCGTCTGGCTCGTCGTCCGCCAAGACCAGCTCGACTGCGCGCCCGACTGGGAGTACTTCGCCAAGTCGACGCGTCAGGAGCTCATCGCGAGCACGGTGACGCTCAAGCGGCATGTCGAGGGGATCTGAGTCTCGACGCAGGAAAACGCTCCTCACCACCTGCCCGGGGAGCGGATCGTTCGGACCTCGCCACGCAACGGTGCGAATCGTCCCCGTCGCCAGACCATCATCACGAAGTCGTCAATCAAACTCAGATAATCCATAGGTCACCGGTTTCCATCAATGATCGGATTCCGTCAGCCGGCGACGATGATCCGATTCGCACTTCGGGCAATACTTCGCCGGCCAGGAGTCCGCCGGTCGGCCGTCTCCCCAGAACGACGCAGATCAGACTCGAGTCATCCACGGACCGAAGCTCGAGGCATTCGCCGTCGTACATCGCGACGCCCTGAGCGATGAGGTCGCCACGACGGAGACTTACCGGAAATATCGAGACGTTTCGGAGAGCCCCCACCTATCCGACCTCGATTCCAAGGCCGAGTTTGCGAATTCGGCCACGCGGTACAACTATCGTCGCTCACCCCTGACGCTCGCCGACGCGAATTCGATTGCCGTCCGGATCCTCCAGCGAAACCTCCCTCGCCCACGGCTGGTCTTTCACTCTCACGCCGAACCCCGTCGCCACACGCTCGACGTCGTGAACGAAGAAGTACAGCAGCGTCCCGGGACGTGCGTCGCCGGTGTGCTCGGAGAGGTGAAGGTGAAGGTGAAGGTGAAGGTCACCGCGACTCAGAAAGAGACGAACGAGAGTGAACGGACGTTGAAGGGTCCACCGTCGAGTTGCTCACGCGTCCACTCGCGCTTGGCGGCCTCGATCTTGATGAACTCGGGAAGGTAACTGGGTGTGCAGTTCTTGGGAACCGGATCGTCCTTGTAGAGCCCGAGCTTCTTACCGAGCTTGATGCACCGAGGTCGAAGCTTCGACTCGAAGACTCCGATCCAGCCGGCGCAAGAGTTCATCGCCCACTGAACTTCCGGCTCGGCAGCAGCCATATCCGTCTCGAGGGAGTCGAGCAGATCTGCGCTGCTTCCCGGAGGAGGAACTGTTCCGGTCCAGCGCAAACGAGCCTGGTAGTACCAAAACAGGGCGATCCGTGAGCAGCTCTGGCCACCCGAACGCCACGACTCCGGATCCAGCTCGACGCCGATTTCTCGAAATTGCGTGAACCCTCTCACGACTTCACGCGCTTCACCTCCCGGACGAGGTGGATGGGCCGTCTCGAAAGTGGAAACTTGCAGGCATCGGTAGAATCATGAAGCACTTCGCCTCGACACTCGTATTCTCCTTGGCCGGCCTTCTTTGGCTGAACAGCTGTGGCACACTGAGCAGTCAAGTCGGGGGAGCGTGGGATGGGTCCGCTCCCCACTTGAGGACGGTCTCGAAAGCACCTTCCTCGGAAAACTCGACCTCAGCGAGCGGACTCGCAGACGGCTCTGCGGAAGATCCGTCCCGCTTCGCTTCGCACAACGGCGCGGGCGGTGAGAGTTCGGGTGAGGGATCGGGTTCGGCTCCGTCCACTCCTTCGACTCCGTCCCCTCCCGCGCAGGACTCCGGGGGCGACACGAAGACGAAGAAGACCAAGCGCCTCGTCATCTACACGGCGCGATTCGCACTCCTCGTCTCGAACTCGAAGGACTCGCTGACCACGTTCCTTTCTCGCGTCGAAGACCTCGGCGGCCACATGGAGAAGCGAAGCCGGACGAGCTTGACCGTCCGCGTTCCCGCGGAGACCTTCGAGCCACTCCTCGATGAGCTTCGCGCCCTGGGGAAAGTGACTCGCGAACACGTCGACGCTGTCGATGTCACCAGCCGGTTTCGCGACACGACGATTCGCCTCGAGACCGCCGAGAAGTCTCGCCAACGCCTTCTCGAGATCCTCGCAAAAGCCGAGAAGACCGAAGACATCCTCAAGATCGAGGAGCAGATTCGCCGCCTCGTCACCGAGATCGAGACCCTCAAGGCCGAGCTCCGCACCCTGTCCGATCGCATCGCCTACTCGACGATCTCGGTCGACTTTCAACAGAACGCCCCCGAAGTGCGCCAAACCCCTCGGAGCGTCGGCAGCCCCTTCCACTGGATCAACCGCGTCGGCAACGAGCACACGCTCTCCGATTTCTGATCGAGCTCGCGTTTGTCGCTGATCACCCCTCCCCAACGGACAATCAAGAGAACCATCGTCATGACATCCCGACTCGGCCTCCTCACCTCCCTCTTCCTCGTCTCCGCTTCCCTCGGCTGCGTCTCGATCGACGCGCCTCCGAGCTTTCTCGTGATCGACGATCGCGGCCATCACACGAAAATGATCACCGCCGACGAAGCGAAGTTCCGCATCCAGGAGCTCGACGACGACAATCGCGGCAGTTTCGACTTCTGGAGCAAAGCGCTACGTTCGAACTTCGTCGACAAGCGCGGCTACACCCTGCTCGAGTCGAACGATGTCCGAGACGCGAACGGCCAGCCCGGTCTCGAGCTTCTCTTCGAAGCCACGACGCAAGGCTACACCCACCGCTACCTGGTCACGCTCTTCGTCATCGAGTCCTCTTCGCTCTCGAACAAGATTCGCGTGGCGGAGTACGTCGCGACGAAGGACAAGTTCGACGCGTACCTCGGCGAGGTGCGCGAGTCGATCGCGAAGCTGCGCTCTTAGCTATCTCTTGGTCAGTCGAGCTTGGCGATCGCGTAGATCTCGTGCGAGGTCGTGACGTAAAGCACGTTGCCCGCGACCGATGAAGTGCTCCAAATCGCGGCGCCCATGTCATTCGTGGCGAGCACTTCGGGCTTTCGACCGAGCTTCATGACGGTCATCGTTCCGTCTTCGTCGCCGATGTAAATCTTTTCGTCGGCGATGAGGACGGAGCCCCAAACTCCGGCAAAGAGGTCGTGTGACCAGACGTTCTTCCCCGTCTTCGCATCGAGGCAGTGTGCGAAGCCGCGGTAGTCCGCGACGTAGAGCAGCCCTTCGTGAATGACCGGCGATGCGATGATGCGACCAACCTCGTCATTCTCCCAGATCTTCCGACTCTTCGTCACGTCACCACGACCGCCCGGGTCGATCGCGTGAATGCGCCCCTGACCCCGTCCGTGATTCGGATCCTGACCCATGCCGAGGTAGACGACGCCGTTCTCGACGACGGGACACGCGATGATGTTGTTGCGAAGCGTGATACCTTCAATGTCGCCACTCGTCCGCCAAATCGAACCCTTCGGATTGCCGTCAAAGCGCCAAACCCCCCGCCCCGTCGCCGGCTCGAGCGCGTAGAGCCAACCGTCTCCCCCACCGAAGTATACGAGCGGCTTCCCATTGACGATGGAGACGGCCGGACTGCTCCACTGGCCGTGCAAGACCCGCGGACTCGGCCCGACAACCTGCCAAACGACATCTCCATTGCGCTTGTCGACCCCGATGAACGACGGCGCGCGCGGCGCCGGGATATTCGTGTGCGCCTCGTCGACACCATTCGACGTGCAGACCATCAGAAGATCACCTATCGAAAGCACGGCACAGTTCGGCGCCTCGTGCGCGAAGACGCCGAGCGCCGCCCCCATGTCGAGCTCCCAGATGTAATCGGCGTCCTTCGGACCGTTCCGCGCCTCGTCCTTGAGCGGCCCGTCGTTCTCCTTGTCGGTGAATCCGTCCGTATCGAGACAACGAAGCTGCGCCTGCGCCGTGACGTAGTAGAGTCGATCACCCTCGATGAGCGGCGAGCTCGTCGTCACCTCGAGAAGCAAGTGATCGAGACCACGCTCGAGCGGCGCGGCGGTGTCCTGCCAGATCAGCGTTCCGTCCGTCGCGCGGAGCGCCATCAACACGCCCTGCTTCCCTTGGATGCTCGGATCGCGTGGATTCTCGTTCCCGGTTCCGACGAAGACCTTGTCCCCCGCGATGATCGGACTGCCGTAGGTCTCGTCTCCGAGCCTCGCTCGCCAGAGGATGTTCTTCCCGGTGTCGATGTCCCACTTCGTCGGCAGCCCCTTCGCCTTCGCGATGCTGTTGCGAGACGGAGAGCCTCCGAGCATCGTCCAGGTGTCGGCCGGCGAACGATTCGGGATCTCGCCGCCGAGATCGAACGACCCGGACTCGCGCTTCTTGGGCTCGAGA
>CAYZGY010000515.1:0-6134 GCA_964478085.1 uncultured Planctomycetia bacterium | reverse complement strand
GTCATCCGTCGACCGTCGACCGTCGACCTCAGAGACTCCCCCGGTCTCCACCCCATGCGCTCGTGGACCGATGTCTGAGCCGGCGATCGACCTCAGTCCCGATCGCGGAAACGGACGACCGACGCTCTGGGGCAAGGAGGAGCGCGAGACGGTTCGTGAGGCCGCACGCAAGCTGAAGGAAAAGGGCGTCGTCTCCGATGTCTTCGTAATCCCGCAACACCTCGTCCAGCTCTACGGAGAGAACGACGCGACCGCGGTCCGGGAACGCATCCGCCTCGCGGCCGCACGCCACCAGTCGGACGCCGTCCTCATCGTGCGTGGCGTCTCGGACGTCGACAGCTACGTCAACCCGCTCAGCCTCCTCTACGGCAAGATCGTGGGGCTCTGGATCGTTCCTGGCACACACCAGGAATCGCTCTTTCTCGTCGACGCGACTCTCTGGGACGTGCGCAACGATTTCCTCTACGCGAACTTCACGGCCGAAGGCGAAGGAAGCACGGTACGCCCCGAGATTTACTCGGATGCCGCGGACGCGGTCGCCATCGCACGACGGGCCGCGATCACGAGCCTCGCCGACGAGATCGATTCACTCGCCCTCGAGAACGAAGCGACAGCGGGAGTCTCGAAGTCCGCGAAAGTCAACGCGAATCGCTGAGAGCGATGCCTTCGACCTCGACGTCGAGCTCCGAGCGACAGATGTCGGCGAGGAGGAAGAGTCGCGGCACTTCGCGTGGCACTCGGTCGTCGAGCGCGCTCGAGACGGCGTCGAGGTCGGCGGCGTTCCGCACGTAGATCTTGAGTGACGAGAAGCTCGCGAAGCGGGCGTCATCGAGGGCCGAGTCGCGCAGCGCGCAGTCGACGATCACGCCGATGTTACGAAGCGTCTCTCGACACTGCTCGACCGTGTCACCGGGGTGTCGACTCTCGAACCCGACGATACTCGCCGTCCCGGATACGAAGAGCGAAGAGCCGTTCTCGATCGGCATCGTCGTCGCGCGCGCGAAGCTCGGGCTTCGAGGACCGTACTGCTCGGGGTAGCGATACGCGCTGACCTGCCGCGGATTCTCCCAATGACGCCCGGGCGTCCTCGAGGCGAGAACGACGACCGAGAGGCGCTCTCCACGAGTCCCGACGGCGCTCGACGCGCAGAGCTTCTGGACGAATCGCTCACCGTAGCGCGCTTCGAAGGCTCGCGAACGCGCACGACAGAAGCGCCGGTACCGCTCGAGACCGTCGAGCGATTCGTTGATCCGCGGAACGTAGTTCCAGATGCGAAGAAGCTCGGGATATCCCGCGGTCTCGAGAAACTGGAAGACCTCGGCGTAGATCTCGTCGGTAGCACTCTCGAGATCGGACTCCCCGGTTTTTTGCAGGTCGGACGAATCGAGGTCGACCTCGATGTGTGCGAAAAGATACTCGTCGTCGGATCGGTACCGAACGCTACCGAGCTCCCCGCACGAAACGGGGCGGCCGCTCGACCAGACCTCTACGAGCGGCTCCCGTCCGAGCTGCGGCAGCTCGATGCTGATTCGCTCGTCGGCGCGGGACGCCGGTTCGCCTCCGTACGAGATCTCGGCCAGAGTCGCATGGTCCGAACAGGAGCGGAGACGGCTCCAGTCCGCCTCCGAGAGGTAGCTCGCCGTCAGCTGGGTCGGCGACGAGACGATCGACTCACCCATGTCCTGTCATTTCTCGCGTAGAAGCTCGGAAACCGGAGTCATCACACCCGGCTCCACCACTCGGGTGTTCCACGTCTCTCGGTAGCGGCGCAACCGCTCCGAGGCGGGATACGTCTCCGTCGGCCCGTAAGGATAACCGCTCATCGCCCGAAATGGCAGCGGTTCGATGCCCTGAGGCCGTCCGGTGTGAAGATCGATGTCCTTGCAGTAGCCGACGCACTTCCAAAATCGGCTCACATGGCGCTGCGGAGATCTTCGCGTCTCCGCCGCGAACTCGAAGACGATCTCGTCCCCGGGTCCGAAGACGACGAGGCGATCGTCGGCGCTCGCGAGCAGCTCGCGGACGTCACCGAGACGCGTGAACGAGCCGGGCATGACGCGGTACGGCTCGAGGCTGTCGAAGTGATCGTAGTCGAACGCCTCGCCATCGAGCGTCGGGAGGGGGAAACCTCGGTGTCGAAGCTCCGCGCGTCGCGGAAGCTGCTCGCGAATCTCGAGACCGAGCGACTCGACGCGCACGGGGCCCTGCGCGAGGCCGGCCGAATCGACCGCGATGCGCTCGGCCGAAACGAGAAGGGCCTCGTCCCACTGGATCTCGAGATTCGTCTCGATGCGGATGCGTCGATCCCCTGGACGCAGAAGTCCCGCGAGGTCGACCGCCATCCAGCGCGGGTACCCGGCGGGAAAGCCCCACTCTTTGCGCAGGGCCACCCACCGTCCATCGCGCTCGACGAAGAAGCTCGGCACGCGAGCGGTGAATCCCGATTGCCACGACGCGAAGTTCGAGGTCGAGTAGCCGTACTCGATGTGCCCGAAGAGCATCAGGAAGAGCTCTTCGCCCTCGCGACCGTCGCGCAGGAGATCGTCGACACCAGCGCCGAAGTCGATCTCGATCGCGTGATCGCCACGCGCGACGCCCGGGAACCGACGGTCGAGCTCGAGACGGGGCGCGCGGTCATGATCGACGCGAAGAAGAGCCTCGCGAACATCCTCGCCTCGATGATCGACAGCGGCGGCCGGCCGTGCGCTCCGTCGGTACGCGAGAAGCTCGAACTCGGGCTTCGGTCCGCTCACCGCGAACATCTCGAGAGGCAAGACGTCGACGTCTTCGGGATGCTCGACCGTCAAGAGTCGCGCGTCGTCGAGGTAGGTGCTCTCCTCGAGAGGCTCGAGGAGTCGCAAATCGTAATAACGCTCGCCGTTCTCGTCGACCTTCGTTCCGAGGTCCGGAAGCTTCAAGATCTCGGTCGGGTCGGGCGAGCCGTACGTCCCCGGAGCGAGGAAGTAACCCAGGCCACCGACCCCGAGCACGTCCGCGATGAATCGCTGCTCCTCTCCGTCCCACGCGAAGAGCACCGGGCAGGAGCTCGGCTTGCGCTCGACCTCCTCGATGCGGTGGAACTTCCCGGCCGCGAGACCGATCTCCGACTGCAGCACGGCGTCCGGCCAGAGGATTCGGACGTAGTCCGCACTCGACTCACCGTCGAGCCCGCAGAAGAAGCGCACGGCAGATCGCGCCGTACCTCCGCTTCCCGTGTTTCGTTGCGTCACGCGGCGAGAGCGACCGGCCCGTACCTCGATCTGCGCACCGATGCCGCTCGTGTTCGAACGAACCATCTGTCGCTTGGCGACCTCGAGCCCGGGCCCCTTGAGATCGACGCCGAGCCACGTTCCGTCGGCGTCGATCGGAGCCACGCGCACTCCCGACTCGAAATCGGCGACGATCCAGACCGGTCGACCCAGGACGAACGAGACGGCGCTCGCCGGCGATTCGGTCACGAGAATCTCGGACTCGAGGCGGCGGTTCGCGTCGAACACGACTCCCGAAGAGCCACGCTTCCCGTCGAGGGCGGCTTCGAGACGCGCGTCACGAACAAAGCGGAAGAGTCCGTCGTTGCGCCAGACATGAACACGGTCCCCGCAGAACACGACGAGGTCGTGATCTCCGTCGGCGTCGAGATCGTCGCCACACGTCGATCGAATCCCGGGCGCGGTCAACGCGTCTCCGACCGGGGTGACGATGCGAAAGCTCCAGACGCGATCGTTCGCGATCCAATGAGGCTTGCCCGTCCGACCGTCGATGATGGCGAAATCGAGATCGATGTCGCCGTCGAGATCCGCCGCGATGAGCTCGGTCGCCGGAAACTCGAAAGCCGCGACCTTGGCCCCGGGCGCGACGTCGCGGAAGCTTCCGCTCTGAAGATTGGCGAAGAGATGCAGACGCGCGTGAATCGCGCCGTCGACCGAATGCTGCGTCAGGCACACGATGTCGAGGTCCCAATCGCTGTCGAAGTCGACGGCGAGCAGTCGCACCACGAATCCATCTCCCGTCGAAATCCCTTTCGCGGCGGACGGGGTGAAGATGCCCTTGCCGTCGCCCGTGTGAAGCGCGACTCCCTGCGGTCCCGCGGTCACGAGATCGATATGCCCGTCGCCGTCGAAGTCGCCATGCGCGCAGAGGTGCGCCTCGTCGGGAGTCGAAGCCGAGATGAAACGCGCCTCGGAGTCGAACATTCCCACGAGAGTCGAACGCCTACCGTCGGGCCCGGCCGCTCCGCAGATCGTCACGTCGAGCTGACCGTCGGCATCGTAGTCAGCCAGAGCGAAGCCCGGAGACAGCGTACCGCCGTCGGGTTTCTTCACTCCCGGGGCGAGCTTCGCGAGAGAGAGAGTGAACTCGCCGAGCTCGAACGAGTCTTCCGTCTTCCCCGCCTCGATCGACGCGGGTGCCCCCGGAGGTAGCGTCCCGCGAATCGCCTGGTTGTACGGACCGCCCTCGCCATACTTGACCCCGGCCTTGATCCCGGCCTTGCCTCGCTCGAGCCTCTGAAACTTGCGCAGAAACTCGCGGCGCTTGGCGCGTCCTTCCTTGCCGAGTCGGGCGTAGATCGTCCCGAGCCGATACCAGGCCGAAGCGAAGGACGGTTGGAGTCGCACGGTCTTCTCGAGGACGGGGCGTGCCCTGTCGCGCTGACCGAGGTCCGCGAAGGATGCACCGAGGTAGTAGAGGACGTAGGGATCGTTCGGATCGACCTTCGACGCGCGATCGAGAACCTCGATCGCCTTCTCGAGCTCGTTGCGGTGTCGGTACAGAATGCCGAGCGAGAGGAGCGCGTGTGCACACTTCGCGTCGATCTTCAGCGCCGCTCGAAACGACGCCTCGGCCTGCTTCAGGTAGCTCGGCTCCTGAAGATTGAGCGCGGCAAGGCCGAGATTGATGTGTGCGGCGAGCCACTTCGGGTGAAGCTTCACGAGCGGAGAGAACGACTCGAGCGCGGCCTTGTAGTCGTACCGCTCGAGCTGCCCGATGCCGCGATTCATCTCGCGTACCGAGCGCGCAGAATCGCCCTGCGAAAATCCCGTGCACGTAGTGAACAGCACGCCGAGAAACAAGCCGGAAAATCGGCCTCGTATCGCTGAGCCTCTCACAGTATCGACACCTCTCGTTCGTGGGAAGAGACGAAATTATATGACAAGTGAGGCGAGAGGAAAGCGCGACGTATTCGATCGATGCAGCGTTTCTTGCGCATGTGCCGGACGGCGCTTAGAGTCGGGCTTCTCATGACTCGACAGCCGGCCCCTCCGCGCGTTCTCGCGCCCATCTTCGTCCTCGTCTGTCACGCGATCGTCGCTGAAGGTCCCTTCGAGGTCGAAACGACGAGCGACCTCTTTCGCGAATTCTCGAGCGCCCGCGTCCGCAACGCGCTCACGGCGTCCGCAAGCACGATGGAGACCGCGGGAAAGGTCCGTCGTAGCGGGATCTTTCTCCATCCGAACCAATCGGAGAAGGAAGCCGAGCTCATCTTCGACGATGTCGCGATTCCCGTGACGAAAGAGAACGCGAAGCCTTTCCTGCTTTTCTACGTCGGTTTCCGCGACGGCATCCCATGGGGAACGCCCGAGGAGAACTCGAACGGCGTGCGCTTCTCGGCACGCGCAGGCGACACGACGCTTTACAGCGAGAGCCTTCGCGGAGCGGGCTGGCGCTTCCGCGTCGTGCCGCTCGAGAGGTGGTCGGGCAAGAGGACGACGATCACGCTCACGACCCACGCCAACGGCACGAACAACGCTCACGACTGGAGCGTCTTCGCCGAGCCGATCGTCGCGCTCGTCCGAGCAACGAACGACGCCTCGAAGCTCGCCCCGAGCTCGCCGGGCCTCGCGCTCGCGGAGGTCGAGGTGAAATCGCCGTCGACCGTCTCGCTCTCCATCGCCGGCGCGAAGACGACCACCCGACTCGAAAAAGGTCGTCGCTGGATCGCCTGCGAGTTCGCGTCAGCGAGCGAGCCGAGCTTCCGCGTCGACGAAGGAGCGGCCGAGCTCCGCGCGATGACCTACTCGAGCTGGGCGGCGACGCTCGAGCTCGAGCGATTCGAGCTGCGACAGCCCTGGGCGGTCGACGGAGCTCCCGTCGATCTGGCGCTGCAGTATCGCAATACCGGCAAAGGGCGATTT
>CAYZGY010000514.1:0-6139 GCA_964478085.1 uncultured Planctomycetia bacterium | reverse complement strand
GTGCGTGCAGCCCCGCCGCGGCGCCGGCGGGCGCAGGCGCCCTGTCCCCCCCAGCCGCTTGGATCAAATCGGAGAGACTCGACTCCGCCCCGCCCCCACTCGATCGAAGCGAATCCTTCGCGAGACAGAAACGCGGTACGACAGCCGCCCCGTCGGGCAAGCGCCCCTCCAACGATGTGCGAGACTCCTGAACGGCCTCTTCGAGATACTTCGGCTCGCCGGAGACTTTCCACAACCCGATGAGCGCGATGATTCTCGCGTGGTGCACACGCCAGAGATCCGGATCCTGCGGATGCTTGGTGATCGCCGCTGCGCACAATCGCTCCGCCTTTTCGTAACTCGCCAGCGCCTCCTGGCGCTCGAGTCGATAACGAAAGGGAGCCGGGACGAAGCACTCCTCGATCGCTCGGAGAGACGCAGTCAGCCCGGGTGGCTTGGACCCCGCAAGAGAATCAACGAGAAAGTCGCCAATGAAGAGCGATTGGAGCTGCGTGAGGTAACGTTCACTCGTCAACCGGACCGGGTCGATCTTGTACGGGTTCTCCGCTCCGCCGCGTCCGCGTCCATAGTTGCCCGTCGGGGTGAGAAGCGTGTAGCCGTACGCGTTGACGAGAATGCTCACCGGCTCTCGTCGTCCGTAGGTACGAAAGGTCTGGCTCTTCTTCCCACCCGGAAGCCGCAGGACGTTCCAGTCGAGGTCGAGGGAACGAAGAGTCGCTTCTCCCGCATCGGGCAACTCGTCGAGGTTCAAGCTGTAGAAGTCGAAGCGTCCAGGGAATTGCTCCCGCTGCTCGTTGATCTTCGCAAGCGCGACCTCGAAACCCGGCGTCCTCTTCGACCAAAACACCATGAGGCACTGCTGCCCAAGCCGGTCGACGGGGAAGCTCAGCGAGGTGCCATCCGGACGTTCGAAAGTACCTCGGAAGAGAGCCTCGATCCTCCCGGCCGCGAGACTCTTACGACGGAACTCGATCACACCGTGGTGATCGGCGAATCGCTCCTGCATCGTGCGGAGAATGCGAGTCTCCAAATCGAAGGCCTCGAGCTTCGGTGCGATCTGCGAAGCCATCATGAGGCTCTTCGCTTCCCCGGGAGTATCGCGGTAGCGGATGACGATCGTCTCGAGCGCTCGGGATCGCTCGCCGACATCCGCGTTCTTGAGCGATAGCTCCCGCTCCGAGAGCAGCAGGTCCGCCTCCAAGCGGAGGTCCGCGAACTCGTCGGGCGCCTTCGCAAGCTCGGCGCAAGTCTCGAGAAGGGAATTGCGGTTCGTCTCGGAGTTCTCCAAAACGACTAATCGCTTCTGGCTCCGCAGGACGACGTTCAAAACTCTCCATCGCCTTGGAGCGTTCGGAGCGGTCTTCAGGACTGCCCTTGCGCCGCGGACGACTCGCTTGTACGCCCGCCGCTTGCGGGTCGAGCTCCGCTCCTTGCCGGCCTCCTCGAGATCCTTCTCGAGTTCAGTGATCTCCTTCTCGGCGATTCCGAGCGGCGATGCGGTCGATTCTCGAGCGGCACACCACGGAGAGAGCGCCAGCAGAAGCGACACACAGGCCACCGAGACAGCATGGTGACTGGCTTCAATCCTCACGGGCTCGCCGCACTCCCCTTCTGGTACAACGACTCCAACCTCTCGTGCAGTCGGCCAGCGCGCGACTCACCGTGTGAAGTTTTCGCGGTGGCCGCCAGCTTTCGAGCCTCTTCCGCCTCTTTCGCCCGCCCCAATCGCTCGAGCACGCCAGCCTTCGCGAGACGGAGCTTCGCGACGCGCTCGCACACACACGGCTTCTTGGCGTTGAACACCCACTGATGCGCCTCAATCGCTGCGTCGAGATCTGCGAGCGCCGCCTCCCAATTCTTCTGCTTCATGTATGTCAACGCTCGGCCGTGAAGTCGAGGAGCGGTCCACTCATCGGGACTGGGTCGCGCCGGGGGTGGAAACGGCCCCGAAAAGAGCCGGACGGACTCTTCGAGCTCGCCCTTCTCGAACGCACGAATAGAGCTCTCCATCTCGAACGCGTTGACGTGCCCCTTCATCCCGCGTGCGATGACGTGAATCAACTCGCCAGTGCCCTCACTCCGCAACTGCGGATGCACGATCCCCGAGAGCCGCCACGCGATCGTGCCGTCGGGTCGCAAGAGGACGATGTTCGGAACGCGATCCGCCGAGAGTACTCCCAGACGCCGCACAAGAGGATTCCGCAGACCGCCCGGGACGAGCACCGCGCGACACGGCCACTCGTGCTTCTCCATCAGCGCTTCAACACGAGCTCGGTCCTCGCTGAGGAACGCCGCGATCACTTGCAGGCGTTTGTGAACGTGCTGATCCGCAAGCTCGAAGGCATGCTGCATCGCCCCCTTCGTCTCGATCTTTCGACCTCGCTTGTCCTCCTTCGTCGCTCCGTAGATGGGCGTCGGATACTCGACACTGCCTCCCTCGGGAGGAACGGCAGGCGGCTCGACGAACATCAGAAGCGTCAGCTTCCCGTCAGTCACCTGCGGCAGGCTCAGCTTGGCTCCGTCAAGGGCCTCGAGCTCACCGTTCAGTGGTTCCGTGAATCCAGACGTCCTGTCGAGAGCCGCCGCGTTGCTGCGCAGCTTCGCACGAACGATTCGCCGCGCGAGGCTCGGCGGCATGTAGTAGTTGGCCTGGAACAGCCGGAAGCTGTGATTCTGGTCGAGGAGGAAAGACGTGACGGGCCACAACGCTGTGGCCACAGCATCGGACTCCAACAGTTTCGCGCGATAAATCGCGAACTGGTCGACTGCGTTCGCGTCCATCGCCAAAACGGCCGCAGCCGCGTACGCCGAAGACGAAGCCTTGTCGCCTCCGGAGGCTTCGATGAACTCCGACAGCACGAGGTGCGCTGGACGCTCACCCTTGCGAAGCGCGTCTTTGGCGAGACAGAACCGAGCTGCGACGTCGGCCCCGCGGGGAAGAGCGCCGGCGAGTGCGATGCGGGCCTCGCGTGAAGCGGACGCCAAGTGCTTCGGACCATGCGCGAGCTCCCACATGCCCAAGAGCGCAATCATTCGACGGTTGCGCACACTCCAGAGATTCGGGGCCTTTGGAAACTTCACGATGGCTTCGCGGCAGAGTTCCTCGGCCTTCGCGTAGCTCGCGAGCGCCTCCTTACGTGACAGTCGATAGCGAAAAGGAGGGCTCGAAAAGCATGCCTGGATCGCGTCCAGCGTTTCCGAGGGAACAGCCCCGTCGACTGATGACGATCCCTCTCCCGCACTCGTCTCGGTCACGAGAAAGTCTCCCACCGAAAGCGACTGCAATTGAGCGAGGTAGCGCGGATCGTCGAGGTTCTGCTCCATCGACATCTCGGCGGTGAGCGTGTCGATGAGAGTCGACGGGAGAAACGCGTGTCCGTGGGCGTTGACTCGCACCGCGATCGGATCTTGCTTCGCGACGACGCGATAGGTCTGGCTCTTTCTCCCGTCGGGCAATTTCAGGGCTGTCCAATCGAGCCCCATCGCCTTCAGGGCTTTCTCTCCGGCATCTCCGAGCTCGTCGACATTGAAGCTGAAGACATCGAACCAGCCAGGGAAACGCGACTGCAGGTCCTTGATCAAGGCTAGGCGCTCAGCAAGATCCGGCGTCTCCTCTGACCAGAACACCAGGACAGACGTGTGGCCCATGCCGTCGATCGGGAACGTGATTGACGTGCCATCCGTCCGTGAGTACGTACCCGTGAAAAGCACACGCTCGTGTGCGTAACCGTGGTGCTTTCGGCGCCACTCAATGACGTCGTAATCTCCGGCAAATCGCTCGTCGAGAGCGCGGAAGATCTGCTTTTCGAGATCGAAAGCTTCGAGCTTCGGCGCGATCAGCGAGGCCAACATCAGGCTTTTCGCCTCGCCCGACGTGTCGCGGTAACGCGCTATCAAAGCGGAGAGCGCCTCGGTGCGCTCTCTTACGTCGGCATTCTTTCGCGATAGCTCTCGCTCCGAGAGCAACATGTCGGCTTCGAATCGAAGATTGGCGAACTTGTCAGGAGCCTTTGCCAACTCGGCACAGGTCTCAAGAAGCGACCGACGGTTTCGATCGGAGCTCTCGAGGCCGAGAAGTCGCTTCTGGCTCTGAAGAATGATCTCCAGGACTCGGAACCGATTCGCGGAAGCGGGAGCTGACTTGATGAGAGCTTCACCCTCCCGAACGACGCCTTTCAATGCGCGGCGCCGCCGGATCTTCGAGGAGGCCTTCTCCGCTTTCTGAAGCTCCGCCGCAAGACCGACGATGTCTTTTTCTGCGATCTTTCGTGATGTCGAGAGGGCTCGATCTTCAGCGACAGCTCCACTCCCGGACTGCAGCCAAATCAGCAGGCATACAGCCAGTCGAGCAACTGAACATCGACACCTCTGCGGCCGTAGCCTCACGGCACAATCACCTCTGATAGATCGGAATGTAACGATGCGGCGTAGCCAGGATGATAATCGCCATCGGAGTCGTGTACGAGCTCCCCCCATGCCGGCTGCCCTTGTCCCAGGCGCCCTTCGCGTTTTGACGACTGATGAGGGCGTCGCGAATCTGGGGGTACCACTTGGCGTACTCTTCGTCGCCCGCCTGCACCATCGCCTGAATCGCGTAGTAGTGTGTGTAGTAGTAGTAACTCCCACCGCCCGTGATGATGCCCGGCGCCTGGCTCTTGAGATGTCGAAGTGCCGCACGGACCATTTCCGTGTCTCGCTGTCCCGCGAGTTGGGCGATATAAGCGCCACCAGCCGTACACGCAGGCGTCACCTTCTTATTCCCCCGCGGAGTGTAGGTGAACCCACCCGTCCCCGGATCTTGCGCGCGCTCGAGGTACTTCACGACCTTGGCGATCGTCTCGTTGGGCACGTATATTCCCGCCTGGCGAGCAGAGGCGAGCGCGTGGAACACCGTCTGAGTACACGAGGTGTCTTCGCCACCGTCGGCCTGTGGATGATAGCGCCACCCGCCGCCGGGATTCTGCGACCGGAGAATGACATCGACAGCTTTCTCTAACGCTCGCTGGATCGCGTCGTCGTCTTCCGGGTCTCGCGCCATTCCCCACATCTCCGAGAGCGCCAGCGTGGCGAGGCCGTGCTCGTACATCACGCTGCCCAGGTACCCGTCGGGTCGCTTCCTCGCTTCTTTGAGCAGCCACTTCATGCCACGGTCGAGCGGCTCGCCATAGGGGCCGAAGCCGGGAAAGTGCGCGTTGGTCATGAAAGCCATCAGCGCGAGCGACGTGATGCCGACGGCGTGATTTCCCTTTCCGTCACTATCCCATGAACCATCCTCTTTCTGCACGGTCAGCACGTACTCGAGCCCCTTGTCGATGGCCCGAGATGCCTCGACGGTCAACTCCGGTGCACCGTCGCCCAAGCTCGGAGCTTGAGCGCTGAGGGACGAGGCTCCGGCGAGAACGGCGATCGCCGTGAGAACAGAAAACCGTGTGAAGGTCGTCATCGCGTCAGCCTCTCGTAGTAGTCCTTGAGCACGGCGCGGTATTCGAGCGGAAGCTCCCGCGCAAAATTCTCGTTCAACGCGGCGCGATCACGTCGTCCGAGCACTTGCCACTCGACGCGGCCCCCCTTGGGCCGGGTTCCCGTCAAGGCGCCTGGAAGAAACAGCTGAAGCTCGCCGTCATCCGGCACGGCATCGTCGGATGGTGCAGCGTCCTGTGGAGGCGGCGGTGGAGGAACATCTACGAACTCGAGCGTATACTCGACAAGAAAGTAGCGCAGAGCATCCGCCGCCTGACGCTGACTGGTCATCGCTCCGTCGCGATCGTCCGATTTCAATCTCGCAGCGGCCTCAGACAGATGACCGTGCGCCGCGACCAAGTTCGCGTGGGGTGGCTCGCCGGAGGACGGAACGAGCGCGGCGCACTGGCTTTCGAGCTTGCCCTGCTTTTCGGCGAGATCGGACGCCGACTCGGCAGCGACGCCGCGAGTCGCTCGCGAGAGATCCTTGTGGTGCGCCGCGATCGAGAGAACCTTGTGAATCAGCTGAACTTCGGCCCTGGGCTCTTCGACAACGCTGCCGAAAGGAGGCGGCGTGATGAGATACGCGAAGTTTTCCGTCAGAGTCTCGAGGTTCTTCGTGTCGGCGACGAGAGCGCTCAGCGCCTTTTAGCCGCCGGCCACCCTAAGATGATTAGCA
>CAYZGY010000513.1:0-6140 GCA_964478085.1 uncultured Planctomycetia bacterium | reverse complement strand
GCGTGCGGGCGGAGGGCGGCGAGTCGTACTGGCGGAGGGTCTCGTCGAAGACGGCGAGCCCGACGGCGTCCTGCTGACGCAGCAGCAGGTACGCGAGCGACGCGCCGACCATCGCACCGTAGTCGTACTTCGAGAGCCCCGTCTCCTCGGAGACGTAGCTCATCGACTCGGACCCGTCGAGCAGGATGTGCGTGCGGAGGTTCGTCTCCTCCTCGTACTGCTTGATGTAGAAGCGATCGGAACGCCCGAAGACCTTCCAATCGATGTGACGAATGTCGTCACCGGGCACGTACTCCCGGTGCTCCGCGAACTCGACGCTGTAGCCGTGGTAAGGGCTTCGGTGGAGTCCCGAGATAAACCCTTCCACGATCAAACGGGCGCGCACTTCGAGTCGCGAGATCTTAGCGAGCACATGCGGCTTCAGATACTCGGACGGATTCTCGACGGCCAAGGACTTGCCTCAAAAAAGCGTTCTTACGTTCTCTTCACAGACGTCCGTCCTAAGCTCCGGAAGCGACGCCACCCCCGACCCCGCCGGTGTCGTGAACCGGCGTCTCCTCGATGAGGCGAGCGATGATCTTCTCGGGCGTAATCCCGTCTCCTTCGGCACTGAAGTTCGTCAGGATGCGGTGACGCAAAACGGGTGAAGCGACGGCCTGGACGTCCTCGGCGGCGACGTGGTGTCGACCGTAGAGAACCGCGCGAGCCTTGGCACCGAGGATGAGATACTGCGACGCACGCGGACCGGCGCCCCACGCGAGCCAGTCCTTCATGTACTGAGGAGCCTCGTCCTTCGTCACACGCGTCGCGCGCGTCAGGCGAAGCACGTAGCGAATGATCTCGTCCGCGACAGGAACGCGGCGAACGATGTCCTGAAGACTCAGGATCTCCTCGCCGCTGAGCACGGGCTCGAGCTGCACCGTCTGCGGGACGGTCGTGCGCTTCATGATCTCGACCTCTTCGTCCTCGGTCGGGTAGTCGACGAAGATGTTGAACATGAAACGGTCGAGCTGCGCCTCGGGAAGCGGGTACGTTCCCTCCTGCTCGATCGGGTTCTGGGTCGCGAGGACAAAGAACGGATCGTCGAGAGAATGGCGCTCACCACCGGCGGTCACCTGACGCTCCTGCATCGCCTCGAGCAGAGCGGCCTGCGTCTTCGGCGGCGTTCGGTTGATCTCGTCCGCGAGAATAACGTTGGCGAAGATCGGTCCCTTGAGGAAGCGGAAGTTTCGCTCGCCGCTCGATTTGTCCTCCTGGATGACCTCGGTTCCCGTGATGTCCGACGGCATCAAGTCGGGCGTGAACTGGATGCGCGAGAAGGAGAGAGAGAGCGACTTCGCAAGCGTCGAGATGATCAACGTTTTCGCCAGTCCCGGGACACCGACGAGCAAGCAGTGACCGCGAGCAAAGATCGAGATGAGGATCTGCTCGAGCACCTCGTCCTGCCCGACGATCACCTTCGCGAGCTCCGCACGGATGCGGTCGTAGCTTTCCCTCAACTTGCCAACGGTCTCAACGTCACCCGAACCAAGATCGGCGGAGCCTTCTCCGGCGGAATCGAACTCGCTCATGTACCTCTGTGTCCTTGCTTCAGACTATGCTCTCGCTCTGGCGGCGCGTTACCGGAACGTCGGATTTTCGCGCGCTGCCTCGCGTGGTCTCTCTTGTTTCTTCGACTCGAACGGGCGGTTTCCGCCCGTCGCTTTTTCACCCGCGTTACGGATTCTCGCATCGAAGGGTCGATGCGCTCCCTCGCGCAAGCCCGCAATAGCGACGTAACTACTGAAATAACAATGATTTCAGCCGGAGGTATGATAGGGCTGCCGATGGGGTGAGTCAAACACAAACGCCCCCCGACGATCTCCCTGACGAGCGGCTCCCTGCCCCTCCTCAGGACGGCTCTTGATTTCTTATCGGGCGCTCCTATACTGTTCGGATTAACTTCCCTTAAGCGTTTGCAAAACCAGGACTTGCTCCTTCTGGCAGGGTTTCGTTCGGCCGCTTCAAGACGGCCGTCCGGACGATCGCCCGAAAGAGTCCGCGAGCCGGCAGATTTGCTCTGATGGCCCGGAATCCGGCGAACGACGAGGGATTCCTACCGAGCGTCGCCGCCCGCTGAGCCGAGCGGCCGAACGCGATCAGAGAAGAAGGAGGTCGCGATGCACGCGGACGGGATGCACGCGGACGGGATGCACGCGGACGGGATGCACGCGGACGGGATGCACGCGGACGGGGAGCGCGCCAGCACTCTTTTCGACCAGGGCGAAGGCCTAACGTACAACGATTTCATCGTCCTTCCGGGACGAATCGACTTCGCAGCCTCCGAGGTGGACCTCTCGACGTACATCACGCGTCGAATTCCGCTCAAGAACCCCCTCGTGTCCTCTCCGATGGACACGGTCACCGAAAGCAACATGGCGATCGCGATGGCGCTCCTCGGCGGTATCGGCATCGTTCACTACAACAACACGGTCGATGAGCAGGTCGAGGAAGTGCGCAAGGTGAAGCGCTTCGAGAACGGCTTCATCACCGACCCGGTCGTCCTCGGCCCCTCGAACACGATCGCGGACGTCGACGAGATTCACGAGGCGCACGGCTTCGGAGGAATCCCGATCACCGAGGACGGAACGCGGAACGGTCGCCTGATCGGCATCGTCACGAACCGCGACGTCGACTTCGAGACGGACCGCTCGCGCCCGCTCTCCGAGGTCATGGTCACGGACCTCGTCACAGCGCCCGAAGGCGTGACGCTCCCCGAGGCGAACAAGATTCTGCGCGAGTCGAAGAAGGGCAAGCTGCCGATCGTCGACCAGAACGGTCGTCTCGTCTCGCTCGTCTCGCGCACCGACCTCAAGAAGAACCGCGACTTCCCCGAGGCGTGCAAGGACAAGCGCAAGCAGCTGCGCGTCGGCGCCTCGATCTCGACGCGACAGGCCGATCGCGAACGACTCGCCGGGCTCGTCGAAGCCGGCGCCGACCTCATCGTCATCGATGCGGCGCAGGGTGACTCGTCGTTCCAGGTCGAGATGATCGAGCACATCAAGCAGATCTACCCGCACATCGATGTCCTGGCCGGAAACGTCGTCACGGCGACGCAGTGCGAGCATCTCATCGACGCAGGTGCCGACGGAGTCCGCGTCGGCATGGGCCCCGGCTCGATCTGCATCACGCAAGACACGATGGCGGTCGGACGCGCACAAGCGACCGCTGTTTACCGGTGCTCGCAGTACTGCCGCTCGCGCGGCATTCCGGTCGTCGCCGACGGTGGCATCTCGAACACGGGGTCGCTCTCGAAGGCGATCGCGTGTGGCGCGAGCGTCGGCATGATGGGCTCGATGTTCGCCGGGACGCACGAAGCGCCCGGCGAGTACTTCTACAAGGACGGCGTCCGCGTCAAGAAGTACCGCGGCATGGCTTCCGTCGAGGCGATGGAGCGTGGTGGCGGTAAGCGATACGGCTATTCGCGCAAGAATCTGCAGGTCGCTCAGGGAGTCTCGGGGCTCGTCGTCGACAAGGGCTCCGCGTACGACCTCGTCCCCTACCTGATCCAGAGCCTCAAGCAGGCGCTCCAGGACATGGGGCAGCGGTCGGTGAGCGCATTGCACGAGTCGATCGAGGCCGGAGAGGTGCGCTACGAGCGTCGTTCGCCTTCCGCGCAGCGCGAAGGGTCCGTTCACGGACTGCTCTCGTACCAAGAGCCGCCGATGCTCGACGTCGGCGGGGATCGTTCGTAGCGGTGGCGGTCGTTTAAGGCCCGCTGAAAGATGAATTAGCTGAGAGGTTCGACGTGGCGGAATTCGTTGCCATTCTCGATTTCGGTTCCCAGTACACCCAACTGATCGCGCGGCGCGTCCGCGAGAGCAACGTCTATTGCGAGATCCTTCGCTTCGACACGACGCCCGAAGAGCTCTCGAGTCACGACCTCAAGGGAATCATCCTCTCGGGTGGACCGTCGGGAGTCTACGAAGAGGAAGCCCCCCGATGTCATCCAGGCCTCTTCGAGCTGGACGTTCCGATTCTCGGGATCTGCTACGGCATGCAGCTCGGCTGTGAATGTCTCGGCGGAACGGTGATCCCCGCGACGGGGCATCGCGAGTACGGAGCGACCGAGCTCGAAATCACGGGTCAGGCAGACCTCTTCGAAGGCGTCGACAAGTCGACGATGGTGTGGATGAGCCACGGGGATCGCGTCGACGATCTCCCCGACGGCTTCCGCCGCCTCGCGCAGTCGGCGAACTGCCCGACCGCGGCGGTCGTGCATGACGCGAACCGTTTCTATGGCATTCAGTTCCATCCCGAGGTGACGCACACGCCTCAAGGTCGAACGGTCCTCGACAACTTCCTGCGCAAGATCTGCGGCTGTACCGGAGACTGGTCGCTCCGCCAGTTCACGCAAGAGACGATCGCGCAGCTGAAGGAAGACCTCGGCGATTCGCACGTCGTCTGCGGCCTCTCGGGTGGTGTCGACTCGAGCGTCGTCGCGCTCCTCCTCCACCGCGCGATCGGTGATCGACTGCACTGCATCTTCGTCGACAACGGCGTCCTGCGCGCCGGCGAGAAGGAGGAGGTCGAGACGACCTTCCGCGAGCACTTCAAGATCGACCTCACCGTCGTCGACGCCGAGAAACGCTTCCTCGACGAGCTCAGCGGCGTCACGGAGCCCGAAGCGAAGCGCAAGCGCATCGGCGAAACGTTCATCGAGATCTTCGAGGAGGAGGCGCGACGCTTCGACGGCGCCGAGTACCTCGCGCAAGGGACTCTCTACCCCGACGTCATCGAGAGCGTCTCCCCGATCGGCGGCCCCTCCGCGACGATCAAGAGTCACCACAACGTCGGCGGCCTCCCCGAGAAGCTCGGTTTCAAGCTGGTCGAGCCACTGCGCTACCTCTTCAAGGACGAAGCACGTCTCATCGGAGAGGAGCTCGGCCTGCCGAAGGAGATCGTCCACCGACAGCCCTTCCCGGGTCCGGGCCTCGCGATCCGCGCGCTCGGCGAGGTGACGGCCGAACGGCTCAAAGTACTGCGCGACGCCGACGCCATCGTCCGGGAGGAGATGGAGACTTACGAGAACTACGCGAGCATCTGGCAGTCCTTCGCGGTGCTCCTACCCGTTCGCACCGTCGGTGTCCAAGGAGACCAGCGAACCTACGACGAGATCGCCGCGCTCCGAGTCGTCGATTCGACCGACGGCATGACGGCGAACTGGGTCTACCTTCCGAGGGACTTGCTAGCGCGCATCTCGAATCGTATCTGCAACGAGGTCGCCGGGGTCAATCGCGTCGTGCTCGACATCTCTTCGAAGCCGCCTTCCACGATCGAATTCGAGTAGAGCGAGTCAGAGTAAGGCGAATCAGAATAGGGCGAAGAAGGACCCGAGACACCGATGCCGAACCGCCGCCGCACGCTCGCGAGGGAGCTGGCGTTGCAGTCGCTCTACCAAGTCGACGTCTCGGCCACCACCGAGCCCCCGATTCGTCGTGCGGAGGAGCTCGACGCCTTCCTTCAGGAGAATTCGCAAGACATCGAGGTCCGAGCCTACGCTCGCACGCTGATCCACGGCGCGATGGAGATGCAAGAGGCGCTCGACCGCCGCATCGCTCTTGTCGCCGAGAATTGGAAGCTGAACCGCATCGCGTCGATCGACCGCTGCATCCTGCGCCTCGCGCTCTACGAGCTGCTCGAGTCGGACGACGTGCCTCCAAAGGTCGCGATCAACGAGGCGATCGAGATGGCGAAGCGCTTCTCGACCTCGCAGTCGGGCGGCTTCGTCAACGGCGTCCTCGACCGCGCCTACCGCCAGATGGTCGCCGAGTTCAGCGACGGAGCCGAATCCGCCGATAACGACGACAGTAGCGGATCCTGATCTGGAGAATCCCGAATGCCCCTGTTCAAGAAGTGGTTCGGACGAAAGAAGAAGGGCGACGAAGAAGCCCCACCGGCCGAAGAAACCCCGACGCCGGAACCCGCAGCGGAACCAGAGCCCGAGCCAGTCCCAGTCTCAGTCTCCGAGCCCGTCTCCGAGCCCGAGCCCGTCTCCGAGCCCGAGCCAGTCTCCGAGCCCGAGCCAGTCTCAGTCTCCGAGCCCGTCTCCGAGCCCGAGCCAGTCTCAGTCTCCGAGCCCGTCTCCGAGCCCGAGCCAG
>CAYZGY010000512.1:3577-6156 GCA_964478085.1 uncultured Planctomycetia bacterium | reverse complement strand
GATGGCTCGCGAGGTACGGCAGTACCGCCAGGAACGCAAAGTGCGCGGGGGCCTCAAGAACATGGTGGGGCAGTCCCCGGCTCTCGAGCCCGTTTTCGCGATCGTCGAGCGCGTCCTGCCTTCCCGCGATGCGACCGTGTTGATCCAAGGCGAGAGTGGTACGGGAAAGGACGTCCTCGCGCGCGGAATTCACTATGAGGGCGCGCGTGCGGACGGCCCGTTCATGAACATCACGTGTACAGCGCTTCCCGAGACGCTGCTCGAGTCGGAACTCTTCGGTCACGAGAAGGGAGCGTTCACGGACGCGGGTTCTCAGAAGAAGGGGCTTCTCGAGCTCGCCGACGGCGGGACGGTGTTCCTCGACGAGATCGGCGACATGTCGATGTACCTCCAAGGCAAGCTCTTGCGCTTCCTCGAGGAGAAGACGATCCGACGCGTCGGCGGGACGAGAGATATCTCCCTCGACGTCCGGATCATCGCGGCAACGAACAAGGACGTCAAGGCACTCGTCGAGAAGGAGAAGTTCCGCGAGGATCTATTCTTCCGGCTCAAGGTCATTCCGATCCGTCTGCCGCCGCTGCGTGAGCGCCCCGAGGACATTCCCCTCCTCGTCGATCATTTCATCGGGCGATTCAATGCCGAGCTGCGCCGGGAGGTTCGAGGGGGAACACCCGAGTTCCTCAAGCAGCTCAAGCGTTATCCGTGGCCCGGAAACATCCGCGAGCTGAAGAATACGATCGAGCGAGCGATGATTCTTTGCCCCGGTGACCAGCTCGATCCTGACGGGCTGCCTCTCGAGCTCTTCGACGATGCTCCTCGGGAGGTGGGGACCGATGGACACATTCAGCTCACCGAGCGAGGTGTCCATCTCGAGACTCTGGAACGCGATTTGGTGAGGCAAGCACTCGAGCTGACCAAGTACAATCAGACCCGTGCCGCGCGTCTCCTCGGACTGAACCGAGATCAGATTCGCTACCGGATCGAGAAGTTCGACCTTGCCCGAAGCAAAAAAGACGACGACTGACGAGACGGTCGCACGGCGTGTCGCGAACTCGATGCCCTCCCCGACGTTCGCGGCCGATTCGAAAGGGAGCGTCGTCTTCTCCAGCGATTCCTGGCTCGAGCTGACCGGGCTGGAGGAAACGAGCGCGCTCGGAAGCGGGTGGCTCGCAGCTGTGCTCGACGAGGACCGGGAACGCGCCGAGAGCGCGTGGGCGGTGTGGATGACGGACGGCCCGTCGTCGAGGCGGGATATGGAGCTCCGATACCGTACGGCCGCGGCGGGCGTCCGTTGGTTTTCGCTCCACGGAGTCACGGCATCGAGGGAGCTGGCGAAGGATTGGGCCTACGTGGTCACGTCGACGGACATCCACGCCCTCCGTGGCATCGCCACCGGCATGCGCGCAAGAAATGCCGCAATTCTCGAGGCGGCCGTCGACGCCATCCTGACGATCGACGATCGCGGACTGATCCAGTCGGTCAACGCGGCCTGCGAGCGTGTTTTCGGCTACACATCGACGGAGCTTGTCGGCCAAAACGTCTCCGTATTGATGCCCGCGCCGTACGCGGAGGAACACGACGCGAACATCCAGAATTACTGCGTTTCCGGGGTCGCGAAGATCATCGGCATCGGACGTGAGGTCGTCGGGAAGCACAAAGACGGCCACCTGTTTCCGATCGACCTCGCCGTCAGCGAAGTTCGCCTCGAGGGCACGAGGCTCTTCACGGGGATCGTTCGTGACATCACCGATCGCAAGCGTGCGGTCGAGGAGCTGACCGAGAGCCGTCGAGCCCTATCGACGCTCGTCGGCAACCTACCGGGCATGGCCTACCGTTCGAAGAACGATCGCGATTGGACTTTCGAGTTCGTCAGCAAGGGTTCTCGAGACCTGACGGGGTATTCGCCAGACGAGATGACGACCGAGGACGGCGTCCACTACGGCGACTTGATCCACGCCGATGACGCCGAACGCGTCTGGAACGAGGTGCAGTCGGCCATCGAGGAAAAGCGGCCGTTCCGCCTGACCTACCGAATCTTCACGCGCGACGGCGACGAGCGGTGGGTCTGGGAGCAGGGCTGCGCCGTTCGGGGCGAGGACGGCTCCCTTCTCGCGCTCGAAGGCTTCATTTTCGACATCACCGAGCGAAAGATCGCGCAGCAGAAGCTCGTCGGTCAGGAGACTCTCGCGAAGCTCGGGGAGCTCTCCGCGATCGTGGCTCACGAGGTCAAGAACCCGCTCGCGGGGATTATCGGTGCGAGCCGCATGCTCAAGCGGCGCTTGCCCGAGGGCAGTGAAGAGCAGGAGATCTGCGACGAGATGATCTCTCGGACGCAGAGCCTCAACGACGGGGTTCAGGACATCCTTTCCTATGCGAAGCCGCGCACGCCCGTGCCGCGGTCGATTCCCGTCCGCGCGCTTCTCGAGGACGTCGCGGCGCTCTGTCGCAACGACTCGCAGTTCGCGAACGTCGTGCTCAAGATCGAGGGCGAGGGGCTGACCGTTCTCTGCGACGCGGAGATGCTCAAGCGGGTCTTCCTCAACCTCTTCGTCAATGCCGCGCAGGCGATGGACGGAAGC
>CAYZGY010000512.1:3300-3567 GCA_964478085.1 uncultured Planctomycetia bacterium | reverse complement strand
CAGATCTGCGTGACGATCGAAGCTGTCGAGGAGGATCGTTTCGGACGAATCGTCGTCCACGACAGCGGGCCGGGAATCCCCGACGCTCAGCTCGATCAGATCTTCGAGCCGTTCTTCACCACGAAGGGCGGCGGCACGGGGCTCGGGTTACCGATCGCGAAGCGGGTGGTCGAGCTTCACGGCGGAAGCATCTCGATTCGCTGCGGTGAAAACTGCTGCGGCGGTGCCGGGGGTGGCACGAGCGTGACGATCGATCTGCCGCGAGTC
>CAYZGY010000512.1:0-3290 GCA_964478085.1 uncultured Planctomycetia bacterium | reverse complement strand
CCCGACCTAGCGCCCGCGCGGGGGCCCCCCCCACGAGCGGCCGTAGGACGAGGGCGTCATCTCCGCGTCGTGGTCTGCCGTTTGCACAATCCTCTCTCGTCGATCGTGATCGGCACGATCGGCACGATCGGCGGAGATCTCGCCAGGCGACAGGGCGAAATCTCCCACCTCTCGGAAAAACCCCGACGCGAGAGAGGGGAACGAGATGAGGCTCGAGAAAATACTGCTATCGGCCGACGCGTCCGCGGAAGCGGAGCATGCGCGGTCCTACGCCGGCGCGGTCGCGAGACACTTCGGCGCGCAGCTCGATGTCGTCGAGCGTGGAGTCGAGCGTTTCGGACCAGCCTCCGTCGCCGACTTCGCGAAAGAGACGAACTGTGGACTCATCGTCCAGTCGGCGCGACGCCGCAGCGATCTCTGTCGCTGGGTCGTCGGGAGCTTCGCCGAGCAGACGGTTCGGCACTCGCTGGTTCCCGTCCTGACCGTGCCCGAGGGGGTCCATCCCGATGGTCATGCCGCGGGTCCACTCGACGAGTTTCCACCGCGTAGGATCCTCTGCCCGTTCGACCTTTCGACCCACTCGCTTCCGGTCCTTCGTCAGGTAGCGCGTTGGGCCGCGAAGCTCGGCGCGACGGTGAACGTGCTCTACGTTGCGGACGGATCGGCCCACGATCGAGATGTGCGCACCGCCACGTCGCTCACGACGCTTGCGCGACTCGGGATCGAGGGCTTCGTTCCAGATCCACGCGACGCGCTCTTCGCCGGCAATCTCTCGGTCGTCGTCGACGGGATACTCGGAGACGTGCCGCACGAGTCTCGCATCGCGTACGGCGACGTGCACGACGTCATCGTCGACGCGATTCGCGATCAGGACATCGACCTCGTCGCGATGGGCGTCCAGCTCGTTCCCGCACGCTTGCGCCGTTGGCGGGCCGTGACGGAACGCGTGCTCCGCGACGTCGCTTGTCCGGTTCTCAGCTTCGGAATTCCTCAGGTCTCTGTCGGAGTCGAAGACCATGCTCACGAAGAAGATTCCACTCTTTCGGATTCTCGGGTTCGACGTGAACATCGACCCGAGCTGGATCTTTCTTACCATCTTGGTCACCTGGTCACTGGCGACCGGCTATTTCCCCCGGGCCTACGAAGGCCTCCCGAGGGGTGAGTACTGGTTGCTCGGGCTTATCGGTGCGATCGGTCTCTTCGCGTCGATCGTCGTGCACGAGCTGTCTCACTCGCTCGTCGCGAGACGCTTCGGGCTCCCGATGCGCGGGATCACGCTGTTTCTCTTCGGCGGGGTCGCCGAGATGGACCGCGATCCGCCGAGCGCCAAGTCGGAGTTCTGGATCGCGATCGTCGGGCCGATCACGAGCTTCGCGATCGGTGGTGCGTTCTTCGCGATCGACACGCTCGGCGCTGCGCTGGGCTTGCCGGTAGCCGTAACCGTGCTCGTCGGCTACCTCGCCTGGATCAACGTGGTTCTCGCGGTCTTCAATCTCCTGCCGGCGTTTCCTCTCGACGGTGGCCGCGTCTTGCGAGCCGCGATCTGCGATCGGCGACGCGAACCTCGGCGCGAGTCGGAGTCGCCTTCGGGCTCGTGCTCATCGGGGCCGGAATCTTCTTCGCCTTCGCGGGGAACCTCGTCGCGGGGCTCTGGTGGTGCGTCATCGGACTCTTCCTGCGCAACGCGGCTGCGTCGTCGTACGAGCAGCTGTTCTTGAGGCAGACACTTGAAGGCCACTGCGCGTGCGAGTTCATGAACTCGCAGCCCCGAACGGTTTCGCCAACGGTCTCGATCGAGACTCTCGTTCGTGACGGGTTCTACCGTCACCGAGTCAAGACGCTACCCGTCGTTCGCAACGGATTCCTCATCGGCACGGTCTCGGCGCAGGATGTGCGCAAGGTCCCGAGCGATGCGTGGGATCAGGCACGAGTCGCGGACGTCTTGAGTGATCTTCGATCGCGCTCGACGACGGAACCGGACGCCGATGCGTATGCCGTGCTTCTACAGATGCAGAAAGCCGGGCTGTCGCACGTTTACGTGATCGAGCAGGGCCGGTTGATCGGCGAACTCTCTTCGGACGACTTGCTCGCGGCGTACGCGATCGAATCCGAGCTCGCGTCGGCGTTGCCGCCTCTCGATCTCGACGCTTTCGAGCGCGTTCCATCTTGCCCGCGACCGAGCCTGCCCGCGTCAGGAGATCGCACCTCGAAAAAAGGCTCGCGACCGAGCGAGTGGCTCCATTCACCTCCCAATCCCGAAAACTTTGACGAAAGGAGACGTCATGACACTCCGAGTCTCTGACATCCTCCACCGAGACCGCCCCGTGATGATCTCGCAGAACGCGTCGATCGCGCGTCTCAACCAGCTACTGACCGATCACGAGATCTCGGGCTGCCCTGTCCACGACGAGAACGACCGCGTCGTCGGTGTCGTCTCGCAGACGGATGTCGTCCGTCTGATCTCGAAGGACGTCGATCGAGGCCTCGCGTACTACAAGCTGCCGCTTTCCGATTTCCTCCAGAGGGCGCAGCTCGGCCGTGATCTCTGCGAGAAGACCGTTCGCGAGGTCATGGAGCGACGCGTTCATTCGATCTCGCCGGACGAGGAGCTCGCCGTCGCCGCGAAGATGATGCGGAACTTGCACATCCACCGTCTGCTCGTCAACGAGAATGACCGCCCCGTCGGCGTGTTGAGCTCGTTCGACCTGCTCAAGGTCATCGAGTGCCCGAAGTCGATCGCGAAGCTTTACGACGAGCGATCAAGATCGGCATCCGGCACCGCATCCGTCACGTGTTCGAAGAGCTAGGAGCAGGGAATGGGAACCGAGAAGAAGGCGGACGCTCCTGATCGGAGGACGTTCGTGTCGACCGTGTCACTCGTCGCGATGGGCGGCGGGCTCGCTGCGGCCTACGGAACCTTCGGTGCATTCGCGGGTCGATTTCTCTACCCGACACGTGAGCCCGAGACCCGCTGGTTCTTCGCGGCGCGACTCGCCGACATGGCCGCGGGTGACACGATGTCCTTCGAGACGCCAGACGGGAGCACGATCAGCATCGCCCGTCGCAGCGACGGCGAAACCGCCGAAGATTTCGTCGCGCTGTCGAGCACGTGCCCGCACCTCGGGTGTCGTGTCGATTGGCGAGCGAAGGAGAAGGATTACTTCTGCCCGTGCCACAACGGCGTCTTCGATACGACGGGGAAGGCGGTTTCGGGACCACCCGCAGATTCGGGGCAGAACCTTCTCGAGTATCCGTTGCGTGTCGAGGCGGGTCTCCTGCTGATCGGAATC
>CAYZGY010000511.1:0-6164 GCA_964478085.1 uncultured Planctomycetia bacterium | reverse complement strand
ACCGTTTGCTGCCCGGCGGCGGTGCGCTCCGCACCTTCGTTTGGGACGCCCAGTGCGACCCGAACTTCCGTGCCCTCAACGACGGCATCGCCGATGGCGCGAGCATGCCGCGTAACTGGACTGTCCAGCTTCGCGTCCGCCCGGTCCACGAGTCCGGAGAGCGCCCGACCTTCATCAACCACGAGTGGCGTGCGCCGCCGTTCGTGTACTTCGATCTCGAAGATCGTGATGCGGAAGAGTTAGCGGAGCTGCGCTCGGCCGAGTTCACCGAGGACTTCGGCGACGACTCGGGCGAGGACTTCCAGGAGACGAACGCTCTCTGGGGCCCGCCGGACAACCCGGGCTTCCTCGAGGGCGATGTCGAAGCGACCGATCTCGCACAGTTCGGCGTCGGTGAGGCCGTCGTCATTTTCGAGAACCAGGATCTCAGCGATCTGCCGGAGCAGGACACCATCCTCGGTCAGTTCTACCTCCTCAACACGGATCGCATGAGCATCACGCACAACGTGCTGCGTGACGTCTCGCAGCCGGGCAACCCGCCGGCGATCATCCCGGAGGCGTCGAACTACCTCTTGACCGACGACGGCACGCCGGAAGGTAACCGTGTCCTCAACCCCGGTAGCGACATCAACGAGTTCCACATCGCTTACCTCGAGATCGCCGAGAACACATTGGTTTTCGTCGAGGGCGACAACCCGCTGATCGTCCGCATTCGCGGTCTCAGCGAGCAGGCGTCCGATCAGGACGTCGGCGTTCTGATCGACGGAACGCTCAACGTCAGTGGTGGTGACGGGGCCGACGGTTCGCTCCTCGCTGGCGGCGGTGGTCTCGCCGTCGCGGGTGGAGGGCCCGGTGGCGACGGCGCCTTCATGCAGCTTCAGAACCCGATCTCGGGAGCGGTTCGCATCCTGATCGAAGCCGAGCCTGGCTTCAACGACGGTGGCGACGGTGGTCAGACGCCGGCCGCGATCGATCCTGACGTCGCGATCAACACTTCGCGTATCGCCGGTACGGGCGGTGGTGGTGGCGGTCACCGCCTCGAGGGTGGTGACGGCGACCTCGGCCGTGTGACGGCCTTCCCGAACGAGTTCGTCGTTCCCCTCGTCGGCCGTGGCGGACCGCCGCGTGGTGATTTCACCCAGATCCTCCTGACGGGTGGATCCGGTGGTGGAGGCGGTGGCGCTTCGATGTCGAAGATCACGGACGCCACGGGTATCACGTTCGCCGCGACAGGCGGCGGCGGTGGTGGTGCCGGTGGCGGAATCGTCAAGATCACCGTGAAGGGTACGATCGTCGTCAACGGAACGATCGAGGCCAACGGTGGTAACGGTGGTAGCGGCGTGACGCCGGCGCCGAACCAGAACGGCTTTCCGCCCGCAGGTACCGAGCGCGGTGCTCCCGGTGGCGGTGGAAGCGGTGGCGCGATCGTCGTTCAGGCGTCGGGTCCGATTCGTCTCGCGAGCTGCGAGAGCCTCCGGACCAACGGCGGATCGGGTGGAACCGGTGGATCGTCCAACGGTCAGTCCGGCGGAAGGGGAGCTCCGGGTTTCATCCGTATCGAGAGTAGCTCCGGCGGTGCGCCGGTCTGCTCGGCACTGATCGCTGCGGACGAGCTCTCCGCCAACCTCAGCAGTGGTTCCCGCGCTAACACGATTCAGCTCGTCTCGGCCGCGCTCTTCCCGACGAAGGGTCTCGTTCGTATCGATGACGAATTCATCAGTTACGAAGAGAAGGAGGGCAACAACCTGGTCGAGCTCTCGCGTGCTCTGCGCGGTTCCGCCCGCGTCGCCCACACGGCAGGAACGCCCGTCATGCTCATCGGCTCGATCAGCCCGGCTGACGAGCCCGCTGTGCTGCTCAACGGTGGTCTGGTGGAGGCTCCGGACCAGCTCGACTTCGGCCTCGGCCGCGATGGCCTGCTCCACCTGCGATTCGTTCAGAGTCCCGATCCGGAGACGGGCGGGCCGTTGATCGACGAGGGCACGGGGCGGCCGACCTCGATCTGGACCTTCGACACGGACAGCAGCACGTTGACCGCGCCGACTGGCGAGGCCATCCTGCGTGCGCGTCACCGTGAAACGCGCCCGGGCTTCCTCGACCTCCTCGGACTCAAGGTCGACGAGGACGTCGTCCTGCGTGGCGTCGGTTCCTTCCCGCTCGATATCTCGGTGCGAGATCGCGCGGAGATCGCTGGCACGATTGATGTCTCGGGCTCGGACGGCGGAGTTCTCCGCTTCACCGAGGCCGGAATCCATCCGCTCGGTGGCCTCGGCGGTGCGCCGGGTGCCGGTGGTGGTCGTGGTGGAAGCGGTGGCGACATCGAGTTCCTCGACGGCGATGAGACGAACAGGGCAGCCCAGAACACAGCGCCCGTCGACGGCGCCGCCGGTGGCCTGCCGCGTGCGCTCGCATTGATCAACAGCGTGAACGTCAACGGTCAGCTCGGTGTCGATCCGGTGCGTGCGGCGACCGGCGGCGTCAGCCTCCACGGTCAGACCTGTGGCGCGAACTGTCTCGACACGGCTGGTGGTGGCGGTGGTGCCGGCCACCTCGGTGCGGGCGCGGACGGCCAGGTCGTCCAGCTTGCGCCGGACGGTCAGGAAGAGATTATCGGTCGCGGCGGAAGCGCGATCGGCTTTGACGATTACCGCTTCGGCGGCGACGTCTTACTCTTCGGCGGAATGGGCGGCGGCGGTGGCGGTGCTCACCCGCACGTCAGCTCGGAGTTCGCATCGGGTGGCATTCCGGGCGACTTCCCGTTCCGCGGTCTCGCACAATTCGCGCCGGGTACCGGCGGCGGCGGCGGTGGCGGTGTCGTCCGTATCGCGGCGGCCAACCTCCACCTGCGTCGCGGCGCTCGCCTCCTCGCGCGTGGTGGTGACGCGTTCCAGTCGATCGATCTCGGCGGCAACGGTGGTGCGGGAGCGGGAGGATCGATCTTCCTGCAGGTCGCCAACTCGTTCACGGCCGACGAAGGCATCTTCTTCGACCTCAGTGGCGGTAAGGCCAATCGCTTGCCGCTCCTGGGCGGCGGCGACGATCGTTTCGCTTACGAAGGCAACGTCCGCGTCTCGTCCGAGGGATCTCCCCCGGAGGAGACCGGCACGGCATTCGGCGGACTCGGCGGAGACGGCGCCCATGGTCGTATCCGTATCGAGGCTGCGGCCGGCTCGGGTATCGCGGCCCGCGGTGTCAACCCCGACGTGACGGCGGGACCGCTCCTGCGCGACGTCGTCCGTTCGGTCGGTGTCTCCGAGGTCTTCCACACCGGAGTCGGATTCGGTGGCGCGGCGACCTCGCACGGTGTGATCTCTCAGTCCGCTCGCATCAAGTTCAACTCGTTCCAGCAGCCGACCGGTACGGACGTCGTCGTCCTCTGGGAAGGTGCGCCGGCGAGCCAGGACGTCCACGGAGCCGCGGGTAACCTCTCCGGACTGGTTCGTGACCCGCAGCGCCTGCGTCACACCGACTACATCCGTTTCCGAGCGTACTTCCTCTCGAGCTTCGTCAACCGTCAGTCCCAGTCGATCTCGGAAGTGACGGTTCCGCTCTCGCTGCCGACGAGCCCCTGCCTCCCGTTCTTCGGACTGGAGCAGTAGCTCGCTGTTTAAGCTGAGTTAGAAGCTTCGCGGAGAGACCCCCGCTCGCGAGTCACGACTCGCGGGCGGGGTTTTTTTTGAGTCCCTGGGTCGTCCGCACGTAGGCTCTCTGTGTGCGCAAGTCGACTGCCTATCTTCGCGCCTTCTCGCTGTTGGCCGTGGTGTCTGTCGTTATCGTGGCGTCGGTCGTTCAGATGCCGCGTCCGACGGATCCGACCGAGCCTGTTTCGGCACCGACGCCGGCGCCAGCTCCCCTGCCACCCTCGCCTCCTCCCATCTCGATCTCGGACGAGCTCGAGGGTTTCTCGTCGAACCTTCCGCTCGTCGTCGTCGACACCGCAGGAGAATGGCCCGACGAGTGGCGCGAGTGGCTCGATTCGACCGTGACGATCTTCGTGCCTGGGGAGTCGGGTCGCACGCGGTTCCGGGGTCCGACAGACTTCTCGGGCCGAGCGGGCTTCCGGCGCCGCGGTCGGAGCTCGACGAGCCTCTGGCCGAAGAAGCAGTACACGTTCGAGGTGCGCGACGAGAGCGGCGTCGACCGGGACGTGTCGATCTTGGGGATGCCCGCCGAATCCGATTGGATCTTGCTCGGGCCCTACTCCGACAAGTCGCTGATTCGCAACGTTCTCGCCTACCGCTGGAGCAACGCGATCGGGCGATACGCGTCACGCACGCGCCTGGTCGAGCTCTTCCTCGACTTCGACGGCGGGGAGCTGAGTGTCGCTGACTATCACGGCGTCTACGTCGTTCTCGAGAAGCCGAAGCTCGGTCCGCAGCGCGTCGCGCTCGCCCCGCTCGACGCGACGATGACGAGCGAGCCCGATATCACGGGCGGCTACCTGCTGAGGAAAGACTGGGGCGAGAGCCCCCTCTTCATTACCGGTCGTGGGCTCGAGCTCGAGTATCGCGAGCCGCAGTTTCGCGAGATCCACGACGCGCAAGCGCGCTGGCTCGCAGCCCCCCTGAATCGATTAGAGACGGCGCGCTTCGGACCGAGCTTCGCCGACTCGGCGAAGGGATACGAGGCGTTCATCGACGCCGACTCCTTCATCGACCACTTTCTTCTCGTCGAGCTGACGAAGAACGGCGATGCCTACTACCACAGCACCTACCTTCACAAGGACCGTGGACGCAAGCTCGGCATGGGGCCGATCTGGGACTACAACCTCTCGATGGGAAACTTCGGTCGCGGCGAGCTCTCATCCCCGCGGGGTTGGTACTGGTCGTATCGCTGGCAGACGGGGACGCACGAATGGTTCGCGCGATTGCTCGAGGATCCGCGCTTTCGTCGCCGCGTCGCCGATCGATGGGCGAGTTTGCGCGCCGGTCGATTCTCGCAGGCGAGACTCATCGCCGACATCGAAGAGCTCGCGGGGAGGCTCGCCGAGACAGCCCGGAGGAACTTCGAGCGTTGGCCCGTGCTCGGCGAGCGCGTTCGCTACAACGCGCCGGGTTGGGAGGAGCGCGACTCGTACACGGACGAGATCGAATTCCTCCGAACCTGGCTTCGCGAGCGACTCGAATGGCTCGATCGCTCGATCGACAAGTGGGCGGCCGAGTGAGTCCCGCCTCCTGAGGACCCGTGAGCTACTCCGCTTCCAGCAGCGCCTCGACGAACGACTGGACGTTGAAGTGCTGGAGGTCGTCGATGCCCTCTCCGACGCCGATGAACTTGACCGGGATATTGAGCCGGTTGTTGATCGTCACGACGATTCCGCCCTTGGCGGTGCCGTCGAGCTTCGTCAGGACGATGCCCGAGACCTGGATCGCCGCGAGGAAGTTCTCCGCCTGCGTGAGCGCGTTTTGGCCCGTCGTCGCATCGAGGACGAGAAGGCACTCGTGGGGCGCGTCAGGGATCTGACGGCCGAGCACGTTGCGGATCTTCTCGAGCTCCTTCATCAGGTTCTTCTGCGTGTGGAGCCTTCCCGCGGTGTCGATGATGAGGTAGTCGGCGCCACTCTCCTTCGCGACTTCCGCCGCGCGAAACGCGACCGAGGCGGGGTCGGCCTGGGCCTCTCCCTTGACGATGTCGATGCCGAGGCGCTCGCTCCAGATCGTCAGCTGCTCGACGGCTGCCGCGCGGAAGGTGTCGGCCGCGGCGAGCACGACCTTCTTGTCGTGCGACTGGAGAAGCTTCGAGAGCTTGGCGATCGACGTCGTCTTTCCCGTGCCGTTCACTCCGGCGACGAGGAGGACCGTCGGCTTCTCGTCCGACTCGAGGAGGCGCGTGTCCTTCTCGTGGAGGATTTCGCGCAGGCGGGCCTTGAGGAAATCGCGGACGCCCTCGACCTCCGTGATCGATTTCGACTTCCAGGCTTCCCGGACTCCGTTCTCGCCGTCGATGAGCTCGGCGACCGTCTGCGGGCCGAAGTCGGTGGCGAAAAGCTCGGCCTCGAGCTCGTCGACGAAGTCGTCGTCGAGCTTGCGACCGAAGAAGAGCCCGGTGAGGCCGCGGCGAGTTTTCGTCAGGCCCTGTTTGAGGCGGGCCCAGGCGGAGAGTTTCTTTTCGGGCTCGGGCTCGGAGACGGGCTCGGGCTCGGAGACGGGCTCGGGCTCGGAGAC
>CAYZGY010000510.1:5914-6167 GCA_964478085.1 uncultured Planctomycetia bacterium | reverse complement strand
CTGACGATTCGATCGCCCTGATCGAATCGTCAGGCGGGTGAATCGTCAGGCGAGCCAGATCCAGCTCCCGACGGTGAGCGTCAGCGCCATGATGAGCAGGTTGAGCGGCAGGCCGCCGCGCAGGTAGTCGGTGAAGCGATACCCACCGGGCCCCATGACCATCAGGTTCGTCTGATAGCCTACCGGACTCGCGAAGCTGGCCGACGCCGCCACCGCGACGACGACCGCGACACTCCGGGGATCATCGCCGCGC
>CAYZGY010000510.1:0-5904 GCA_964478085.1 uncultured Planctomycetia bacterium | reverse complement strand
CGGCGATTCCGGATGCCGCCGCCAGCCCGATCGGGAAGACGATGACCGCGGCCACGTTGTTCGTCAAAATCTCCGTCAGGAGATTCGTCAGCAGATAGATTCCCGCGAGAACGCCAAGCGCCCCCATTCCGCTGACCCAAGCGACGAGCTCTTGGCCGAGCGCCTGGTCGAGCTTCGAGGCCTGGATCGCCTCGCCGATTCCGAAGGCTGCCGCGATGACGAGCAAGATCGACAGGTCGATCGACTGTCGGGCCTCCGTGGGCGACATCCCCGCGACGAAGACGACGAGGATCGCCGCCCAGAGCGCCGCCGACACGACCGGCAGCCAGCCCAGCGAAACCGTGAGCACCATCGCCGCGAAGACCGCGAAGACCCACGGGGCACGCTCGGAGGTCGGGCCTTCCTTGCGACCGTGCGACGCGACGAAGTAGAACTCGTCGCTTCCCTGCCACCGCGCGGCGAAGTCATCGGCCGACTCGATCAGCAGTACATCACCGCGGTGAATCGCGCTCCGACCGAGCGGCCCCTCGACTTTCGCACCCCGGCGATGAATGCCGAGGACGACCGCTTGGAACTGCTCACGGAAGCCGACCTGCTGAAGGCTCTTTCCGACGAGGCTCGACTCCGCCGCGACGACGACCTCGAAGAGAGGGAGATCCGGCGAAGGCGGCGCACCGTTGCCATTCTCCAAATCGACCGGCTCGACCACACGCTCGAGACCGCCGCCCGCGAGCAGGCGATCCATGATCTCCGTGCTTCCGCTGAACGCGAGGAGGTCGGACGGCTCGAGTACGAGATCGGGACGCACGGGCGCGATCATCTCTCGACCACGGATCACGTGGGAAAGAAACGCCCCCTCCAGGTGCCTGAGACCTGCGCGCTCGACGCTACGGCCCGCGAGTGAAGAGCCGACCGAGACGCGCAGCTCGAACTGGTACGAGCGAACGTCGCCGTGCGCGATCGTCGTCGGGTCGGATCGTACCGGGAGGAGCCGGTGACCGATCGTCGCGAAGTAGACGTACCCGAGAATCGACGCCGGCACACCGATCCACGCGAGCTCGAACATCGAAAGCGGCTCACTGCCTCTCTGCTCGAGCGCCGCAGAAACCGCGAGGTTCGTCGACGTACCGATCAGCGTCGACATGCCGCCGAGAATCGCTGCGTACGAAAGAGGCATCAGAACTTTCGACGGAGGGATCTTCACCTTGCGCCCCCACTCCTGAATCGTCGGAACGAGAATCGCGACGAGAGGAGTGTTGTTGACGAACGCCGAGAGCCCCGAGACAGGCAGCATCACTCGGGCGAGGAACGCCGCAAGCCTCCCCGAACGTGGCCGCATCCAGTCGAACGCGAATCGAAACGCGCCCGTCTTTCGCGCCGCCGAAGCGACGACGAACAGCGAGCCGATGGTCAGAACCGCCTTGCTCGAGAAGCCGACGAGCGCGTCGGAAGGACTCTCGAAGACGCCCGCGACGAGCAGCACGGCGAGACCGCCGAGGAGGATCAAGTCCGGGCTCGCCATCTCGCGCACGAGCATCACGAGTGCCGCGAGCAGCACTGCGAGCGTCAACCATGCGTCGAAGCCGAGCTCGGACCACATGACTCGATCAGGAGGGTTGCGCCAGCTCGGGGGCCATGAAATCGACCCAGTCGACCGACGGATCACCGAAGGAGAGAATCGACGGGTTGAGCAGATCGTCCTTGTTGTAGAGGAGCCTCTCGCCGGAGATATCGACGATGCCACCGCCGGCGGTCTCGAGGATGCACTGTGCAGCGCCCGTATCCCACTCGCAGGTCGGCGCGAGTCTCGGGTAGAAGTCGGCGGCCCCTTCGGCGAGAAGGCAAAACTTCAGCGAGCTTCCCATGCTCGTCGCCTCGGCGTTCGAGAGCCGTTCGAGGAGCGCCTTCACTTGTTCGCCAGCGTGATCCCGACTCGCGACGATCACGGGTCGTTCGAGATCAGCCGTTCTCGTGCTGATCGATTCGGGCTCACCGTTACCGCGGTCGACCCAGGCTCCGGCACCACGCTGCGCGAAGTAGGTCACGCCTGTCACCGGCACGTGAACGACCCCGAGCGTCGCCTCGTCTCCTTCGACGAGCGCGATGTTGACCGTGAATTGCCCGGACTCCTTGATGAACTCCTTCGTCCCGTCGAGGGGATCGACGAGCCAAAACGTCGTCCACGACTTTCGCTCGGCGGTCTCCTCCTCGCTCGACTCCTCGGACAGCACGGGATGCGAGACCGAGAGCCCGTCGAGAGCCGCAACGATCGTCTCGTGCGAGGCCTTGTCGGCGAGCGTCAGGGGCGAGTCGTCGGCTTTGTATTCGACGGGCACTCCCTGACCGTAGAACTCGAGTGCGCGCTTTCCCGCGTCGCGGGCGATCTGGACGATTTCGTCGAGGATGGCAGGCACAGTCATTATAGGCACTCTACTCAGGCTTTTACTTCTTCTCACACAACGAAGATCAGCAGTCTCGAATGTTACTACTTTTCGTGCGACCACATACACAAAGAAAGGGAGTCCACGTGGAGATTCGGGCAGCACCACCCAAACTCCGTAGAGGAACGTCCTGACGAGCCATCACCGGCTCCAGAATTCGCCAGGTCGGCTCCAGATGGAGAAAACCGAGGATTCTCACCACACAGCAAGCGCCCGATCCGTTATCCTGTCGGGCTTGCCAAAATCTCCGGTACACGGCCCAAAGATGTAGAAGACCGCACCGCAGCTCATGACCACAAAATCCCCTCGCTCGCACATCCATCAGCTCGAGTCCGAGTCGATTTTCCTCCTGCGCGAGGTCGCGGCTCAGTTCGAGCGCCCGGTCCTCCTCTTTTCGGGAGGAAAGGACTCGATCTTGATGGTGCACCTCGCGCGTAAGGCGTTCGCGCCCGCGCGCATCCCGTTCCCGCTCGTGCACATCGACACGGGTCACAACTTCCCGGAGACGATCGAGTTTCGCGACCAGCTCGTCGCGGAGATCGACGCCCAGCTTCACGTCGGGCTCGTGCAGGATTCGATCGACGCGGGCCGCGTCAAGGAAGAGGAAGGTCCGAACCCGAGCCGCAACGGGCTGCAGACGACGACCCTCCTCGATACGCTCGCGGAGCTCAAGGCCGACGTCGCCCTCGGCGGTGGTCGACGCGACGAGGAGAAGGCTCGAGCGAAGGAACGGTTCTTCTCGTTCCGCGATCGCTTCGGTCAGTGGGATCCGAAGAACCAGCGACCCGAGATCTGGAATCTCTTCAACGGCCGACGAAATCCTGGAGAGCACTTCCGCGCGTTCCCCCTGTCGAACTGGACGGAGATGGACGTCTGGCACTACATCGCGGACGAGAAGATCGCGATGCCGAACCTCTACTTCTCGCACCAGCGCAACGTCGTCGAGCGAGACGGCATGCTGCTCGCCGAGTCGGAGTTCAACCAGCTCCTGCCCGGCGAGAAGTGGGAGGAACGGACCATTCGATTCCGCACGATCGGCGACGCGACCTGCACGGGCGCGACCGAATCGAAGGCCTCGACGCTCGAAGAGATCATCGCCGAGGTCGCCGCGGCTCGACAGACGGAGCGCGGAGGGCGGTCCGACGACAAACGAACGGAAGCAGCGATGGAAGATCGTAAGAAGCAGGGGTACTTCTAATGTCGGAACGAACGATGGATCTCTTGCGCTTCTCGACCGCCGGCTCGGTGGACGATGGAAAGTCGACGCTCATCGGCCGCCTCCTCTACGACACGAAGTCGATTTTCGAGGACCAGCTCGAAGCCGTCGAGGATGCGAGCCAGCGCCGCGGTGAAGGATACGTCAACCTCGCGCTCCTCACCGACGGGCTCCGAGCCGAGCGCGAACAGAACATCACGATCGACGTCGCGTATCGCTACTTCGCGACGCCGAAGCGAAAATTCATCATCGCCGACACGCCGGGCCACATTCAGTACACGCGCAACATGGTGACGGGCGCGTCGACGGCCGAGCTGGCGATCATCCTCGTCGATGCGCGCAACGGCGTCCTGACGCAGTCGAAGCGTCACGGGTTCATCTCGTCGCTTCTCGGCATTCCGCACATCGTCGTCGCGGTCAACAAGATGGACCTCGTCGACTGGTCGCAGGACAAGTACGACGAGATCACGCGAACGTACACCGAGTTCGCGTCGAAGCTCGGCGTCGACGATCTGAGCTTTATCCCGATCTCCGCGCTGCTCGGCGACAACGTCGTCGATCCGAGCGAGAACATGCCGTGGTACCGCGGCTCGACGCTCCTCCACCACCTCGAAAACGTCAACGTCGGCGCTCACCGCAACCTCGTCGACTTCCGCTTTCCGGTGCAGTACGTCATCCGACCCGATCAGGACTACCGCGGATACGCTGGCCGCGTCGCGTCCGGCTCGATCCGACCGGGTGAGGAGATCCTCGTTCTCCCGTCCCGCAAGACGACGACCATCGCCGCGATCGACACCTTCGAAGGAAGCGTCGAGGAAGCTTCGGCGGACGACTCCGTCTCGATCACGACCAGCGAGGAGCTCGACATCAGCCGCGGCGACATGATCGTCCGTCCACTCAACCTCCCGATGGCGGGCTCTGAGATCGACGCGACGATCTGCTGGACGTCCGAAAAGCCGATGGAGCCGAACACGCAGTACTGGCTCCGTCAGACGACGCGCGAGGTCAAGGCGTTCGTCAATCGTGTCGTCTACCGCATCGACGTCGACACGCTTCACCGAGACAGCGAGGTGCAGGCCTTCGAGCTCAACGACATCGGCCGCATCCACCTGACGACGTCGCAGCCGATCTTCTTCGATCGCTACCAGCTCAATCGTGAGACGGGCTCGTTCATCCTGATCGACCCGCACACGAACTCGACGATCGCGGCGGGAATGATCCGCGGCACCGTCCGAAACATCGACGACCTCCCGAGCGACGAAGGCGAAGCCGAGACGCTCAATCCGGTATCACCCGACGTCGTCTGGGAGAGCTGGAACATCGAGCTACCCGAGCGGGAACGGAAGAACAAGCACCGAGCCGGTGTCATCTGGTTCACGGGTCTCTCGGGATCCGGCAAGAGCTCCATCGCTCGTCGCCTCGAACGCAAGCTGTTCGAGGAGAACATGCAGACGATGATTCTCGACGGCGACCAAGTGCGGCACGGGCTCAACGGTGACCTCGGCTTCACGCCGGAAGACCGCACCGAGAACATCCGCCGCGTCGGGGAGCTCGCATCGCTGTTCTTCCGTCAGGGATCGGTCGTCCTCTGCACGTTCGTCTCGCCGTTCCGCGCCGATCGAGATCGCGTCCGCGGCCTCCTTCCACGCGAGCGCTTCATCGAGGTCTTCGTCGACACGCCGCTCGAAGAGTGCGAGAAGCGAGATCCGAAGGGACTCTACGCACGAGCTCGCAAGGGCGAGATCGCGCACATGACCGGAATCTCGAGCCCCTACGAGGCCCCCGAGAATCCCGAGATCCGCCTCGAGACGGTCGGACGCGATCCGGAGGAGCTCGTCGACGAGCTGATCGAGAAGCTCGAGGCGCTCAACCTGCTGCGTTGATCACGATCGATCATGATCGAAGCTTCTCGATGATCGAGTCGACGTCGTAGACGCACCCGCCCCACGTGCCCCCGCTCGCCCCTTGAAGCGCGGCCCAGAGTCGCGTGTCGGCGGGGAGCTGCGCGTCGGGCTGCAAGTCGTCTCGCGCTTCGCGTGCGTCGAGAATCGCAGATGCCGCATCGACGTCGATCTCCTCGTCACCTTCCCCGACGAAATCGATGCTCCCTTCGAGCGAGTTTCGATCGATGCGGATGCGAATCAAATCTCCGTCGCGAATCTTCCCGATCGGACCGCTCGCAAGAGCTTCGGGACCGACGTGCCCGATGCAAGCACCTGTCGAAACCCCCGAAAAGCGAGCGTCGGT
>CAYZGY010000509.1:4345-6167 GCA_964478085.1 uncultured Planctomycetia bacterium | reverse complement strand
TTCCGAATCCCTCAGATTCCGAATCCCTCAGATTCCGAATCCCTCAGATTCCGAATCCCTCAGATTCCGAAGCCCTCAGAAGCGGCCTCCCTCAAAACCCGCAATCCTCGGGACAAGTCTCCAGCCGGAGACACTGCGTTCCCTGCGCGTGGGCCGGCCCCTGCCGGAACAGATACGTCAGCTGAGCGACCCCGTCGGTCAGATTCACACCGCCGTCGCCGTTGAAGTCGAAGAGCGTCAAGTTGCCCGGATCGTCGATCGTGCCGTCCCCGCAAGCGAGCGCAAAGCCACCGCCTTGGAAGAGATGCCGGAGGAGTCGCACGACATCGGAGACGTCCTGTCGACCATCTGCATTCGCGTCGCCGGGAAGCTGGCGGCCACCGAGCCCGCCATCGGACTCGTCGACGCCTGGAGACCCGAACGGAAAGTCGCTCGAACGCCAGCTCTCCCCGAGCTGCCACGAGTCACGATCTTCGGAGAGCGGATCGATGATCACGAGCGAAGGGCCCGTGCCGTCCGTCTCGGGGTGCCACTCGTCGTCGTAGTCGAAGTTCAGAATGTGCTCGCCGTACGGCCCGACAAGTCGCAGGTTCTCGCCCATGTTCTCAAGACGCCCGCTGTACTCGCCACCGACGAGCATGTTCCCGACGTTGTAACGAGTCGCGAACGCATCGATGTCCTCGACGAGCACGACGATCTCGCCCGGCTGCAGCTCCGTCACCGCGCTACCCGTGAAGTCGAAGGTGATGCCACCCTGGATGCTGACCCCGTCGAGGTCGAGTGCCGAGCCGCTGATGTTCTGGAGCTCGACGAACTCGAACTCGGCCTCGTCGAAGGGACTGCCCTCTTCAGGAGCCGCGGGGTGGTACATGACCTCGGTGATGCGCAGCGGCGTATCGACGACGAACTGCGCCTCGTTGAGCGCGCTCCACTCGTTGCCGTCGAGAGCGCGCGCCTTGACGAGCGTCGGGCCGTTGAGAATGACTCCGTCGCCCGTCACCGCCGAGCCGGCGATTTCGGGAAGGAGCAAGAAATCGCTACTCCCGGCACTCGTGTTGAGGCCGTGAATCGCGAGGACGTTCCGCCCGATACGCAGTGAATCGATGTGATCGGTGATGTCGAACGGCTGCGGAACGACCGCCGCTCCATCGGAGTGACTGTCGCTCGCCGACGAGTCCCACTGCGGATTCGCCGGCGCGTTCGCCGACGCGACCTGGACTCCGTTGATGTAGGCGACGAAGCCGTCGTCGTAACGCATGCGCAGAGTCAGCGTGTCGAAGCTGGGGTCCTCGACGTCGAACTCGATGCGGATGTAGACCGTCGGATGGGTATCGTTCGCGAGGTCGATGATATCGAGGCCGATCAAGTCCTGGTAACCGTTGCCATCCTCGTAGCCGACACCGGTCGTGCCCGTGCGCCACGACGCGTCATCGAAATCGGGATCCGTCCATGACAGTCCGAGAGCTCCGTTCGTCGGTACGATCGCACGAGCCGCGGCTTCCGGTCGAAGCAGCGTCGCACCGGCGGACTCGCCGCCTTCGATCGCGTCGGGCGAGATGCCACCACCCATGAGACGCGGATCCTCGCCGTTGAGCGTGTAGTAGATCGTCCCGATCGACGCGCGCACGCGCAGATCGAAGCCCGGCTCGATGAATCCGCCGTGCTGATTGAACGACGGCGCGGCGGTGTCCGGGTAGAGGTTGACGCCGCGGAACTGACCGAGGACGTTCGCCGAACGGCGCGGGAAGTAGTTCTGAAGCAGATCGTCGAACTCGTTCTGCCAATGCTCGTCGACGGTGTACGGCGTGCTCGCGTGTTGGTC
>CAYZGY010000509.1:0-4335 GCA_964478085.1 uncultured Planctomycetia bacterium | reverse complement strand
CCAACGCGCCGACTCGGCGACGAGAGCCCGCTTGACCTCGTTCCCGAGGCGAACGAATCGCGCAGCGGGCACGTTTCGCTCGGGGCGACTCGGATTCCAGCTGGGATTGGCCGGATCGACGTAAAACGCTCCACGGTTGAAGAAGTGCTTGTGCAGACGATCGCCGAACGCGACCTGAAACTCGGCGTTGCGTCGAAGTAGTCCGTAGGCCTCGGCGACGCCGTTGCCGACGGTCGTCCGGTTCGTCGTGACGCTCGAGCGCAAGTCGAGCGACCACTCCGAGTCCCACATGTGGTACTTGAACCCCGACGGTTCGACAGGATTGAAGCTGCACCAGTAGTTCTTGTGCGGCCAGTCGCTGTTTCCTCCGTAGAGGTTCGAGATCATGTAGTCGGCGATGTTGGTGACGTCGACGTAAATCGGAAAGTTCGGATTGTCCGAGCCGTCCGGGTTCTTGCCGAGCGACTCCATGTAGACGTCGTGATTCTGCGCACCTGTCTCGAGGAGCGAGATCATGTCGCTGAAGCCATTCCAGTTTCCGTTCGACGCCTGGCCGTTGCTGAGCGCGTCCCAGTCCTCCTTGTCGCCACCCCAGTACGTCGCCGAGTACGACGCGTCGGGACGCTCGACCGGGTTGTAGACGCCCCAGTAGATACCGTTGATGTAGATGTGAACGAACGCCTCGTTCGACGACTGACTTCCCATCGCGAGGACCGACTCGCGTCCGAACGAGTCTCGAATGTAGAGCGGCTGCGAGCCGGCCGAGCCCCACTGCCAACCGTCGTTCGAGTTCGCACGGAACGTGATCGTGTCGAAACGCGCCGGGACCTCGTCGCCGAAGATCGGGTAGCGCAGCTTCGTCGGGCCGTACTCGTCCTTGAAGAGGAACCTCAGCGAGTGCTTCTTCGTCAGTCCGTGGCTTCGGAACGCACCGCCTTGGATACGAATGCCGCAGTTGACCTGCGTACCGACGCGTCCGTCCGGATGAATGATCTCGAAGGAGCACGCACGCTCCCAAGAGCTGCCGCGCGATCCCGAATTCGTGTAGATGCCGCTCGATCCGAACATCTCATGGATATTCATCACGACCGAAACGGTCGGCAGCGCCTGCAGATCATCGATAATCGTCGCTTCGTACTTTCCGCCGTAGCGATCCGGCCCCGTACCTCCGATCACGTCGGGGTCCATGCCGTAATCCGGGCTCGTCCCGCCCCACCTCTCCGGGAAGCCCGCGGCGAGGGTCGCGTCGTAGTCCTGAAGCACGACGTCGTCGAGGAAGATGTAGGTATGTGTGTCGACGTTCGTCGGCTCGAAGCCCGCGCGGAATGCGGCGGCGCGGAGAGTCGTCGTCTGCGAGATCGTGATCGGTCCGTTGTAGACGAAGCCCGAGTTCGCGGTTGGCGGATTGCCGTTGGTCGTGTAGCGAATCACGGCTCCCGGCGTCTCGGTCATGATCTCGACGTCGATGGGATCCGTGTAGAACCCGCGGTCGACCGTGAAGGTCGTATCGGCGACGAATCCCGAGAACGCCTCCGTGTCGTTCGGCTCACCCGGCGTCGCGGTTCGGAAGTAACGCGGTGCGTCACCCGTCACGGTCAGCCCGACGAGCTCGGGCACGATGAGGAAGTCGGACGAGCCCGCGCTCGAGTTGAGTCCGTGGATCGTCAGGACGTTCTGTCCTTCGACGAGCGCGTCCTGCTCTTCGGTGATGACGATGTCTTCGTAAACGACCGCTTGCGTGTCCGAATGCGAGCCCGACGCCGACGAGTTCCAGCTCGGCGACCCCGGTGCGTTGCGACTCGCGACGAGCTGCCCGTTGATGCGCGCGACGAATCCGTCGTCGTACTTCATGCGCAGCTTGAGGAGATCGAAAACGGGAGGCCCGTCGACGAAGAACGGTATGCGGATGTACGCCGAAGCGCGCTGACCCGACATCTCGTCCTCGAGATCGGTTCGAATCAATCCGTGATAACCGTCCAAGGGAAGCTCGAAGACCTCGACCTCGCCGAGCGAGAGCACGTCGGTCTCGTCGGCATTGCCCGCGCCGCCCGTTCCTGAAAGATCCGGATCGGGAGTTCGCACGACACGCACGACCTGGCCGAGCACCGGCGAGCCGACGTCGGCGAGGATGTCGACGACGATGCTGTTCGGTCCGCCTGTCCCACCGCCGCCGTCGACGTTCTCGGGATTGAGCAACTCGGACTGCCAGACGACCTCGCCGCCCGGCTCGTCGAAGACGATCACGGTGATGTCGCGCAGTCGCGACTTGCAGCAGCTCGAGCGATTGTAGAGGACGACGGAGCCGATCGTCACGGTGCGCCCGATATCGAGCTCCCACGTTGACGGAAGATTGTCCCCCGCAGCCGTGTGGGTGAAGTTGCCGAGGTCACCGTCGATCGCGAAGCCGGCCTCGAATCCGCTGAGCTGCGAAGACTGCGTGGCCGTTCCCTCACCCGCGACGTTCACTGCGTCGCCGGGATTTCCGACGGCCTGCTCGGTGTCGTAGCCGACCGAGGCCGTACCGTCGATCCAGTGGCCGTCGTCGAAATCAGGATCGTGCCAGTCGGCGTCCTCCGATCCATCGACGGGAACGCGAACGCGGGCGTCGGAGGTCGGAAGGACGAGAATCGTCTCCTCCGCCGTCTGCGCGATGCCGTACGAGTAGTCGCTGCGCTGCGGCGGGTACTCGGGTACGTACTCGTGCGCGACGGATCCGTCGGGCCGGACGATCGCGAGGTACTCGCCGTCTCCATTGAGCTGGAAGTTCGCGTGGAGCTGCGATCCCGGGACGGCGCGGTCCTTCCCCGACGCAAAGACGACGAGAAAGTCCCCTGCGCCGAGCGTCACATTGGGGAATCGCCAGCGCTGCAGATTGAGCTCGGTATCGGTCGCAAACCAGCCGTTGAGGTCGATCGCGGCGCCCGAGACGTTCTGGAGCTCGAACCAATCGGAGCTGTCGCCGTCCTCATCGCGTAACGTGTCGCCGTTGATGGCTACGAACTCGGTGATGAGGACGTCCTGCGAGCGAACGCCGTGAGGAAATATGACAAAACATGCGACGAACGCGAAAAACGTACGCGCGAACACCGAACGTGTACCGTTCGTTGCGAACGGGCAGTACCTACCCATGAATCCACTCATCCTTCGATTCTCTCGCGCCCGATCGGGAGATGTTTCCGGATGACCGAACGGACCGAGAGCGGTTGGCTTTTGCGACGCTCTTTTTGAGACCCTCGTAGCGGTGAATTCCACTGCCGCGACGACTTCTGACAGCACTGGATCCAAATTGATCTTGAGAAGATCGCCACCTGAGGGACACTAGTGAAACACCGAATCTTACCGCGTAGTTTCGCCGAGGCCCACGCCTTTGCGGTGCGCGGGACGCAAGAAAGCGAATCGCAAGAGAAGTCACACGGAGCGTTGGTGCATGGGCTTTCGGTTTTCGGCTCGCCCCCTCTTCCTCGCCGCGGTCACGGCCACGGTCTCCCTGTCCTCTCTCCCGGCCCTGCAGGTTTCTTCGCTAGCGGCGGCCGAACCCGAGAAGACGACTTCCGAACGGCTCGACGAGCTCCTCTCGGGTGACTCGCCCGAGTCGATCGACGATCTCGGCGCGCTCGAGAAGCGTTTCCGCGAGATCGCCACTCGGGTGATCCCGTGTACGGTCGGCGTTCGTGTCGGCGGCGCGGCGGGAAGTGGCGTGATCGTCTCCAAGGACGGATACGTACTCACAGCCGGCCACGTCTCGGGGCGTGCCGGACGTGACGTCACCTTGATTTTCCAGAACGGCAAGACGGTTCGAGGAAAGACCCTCGGAGCGAATTACGCGATCGACTCGGGGCTCATCAAGATCACCGAGGACGGCGAGTATCCCTTCGTCCAGATGGGCAAGTCCGAGTCGCTCGAGGACGGCCAATGGTGCATGGCGACCGGTCACCCCGGCGGCTTTCAGAAGGGGCGGACGTCGCCCGTGCGCGTCGGCCGCATCCTTCGCAACCGTCGCAATGCCCTGACGACCGACTGTGTGCTCGTCGGAGGCGACTCGGGTGGACCACTCTTCAACATGAAGGGTGAGGTCATCGGCATCAACAGTCGTATCGGCCAGTCTTTCGCCTCGAACATCCACGTGCCGATCGACACCTACCACGACACCTGGGAGCGTCTCAATAAGGGCGAAATGTGGGGGCGTGAGCTCGGTGGCAACACTCCGAGGCGCGGAGGCCCGTACCTCGGTGTCACGTCGGATCCCGACGCGAACGACTGCAAGATCCTGCGCGTCATGCCGAACACCCCGGCCGCGAAGGCGGGTATCCGCCCGGGCGACGTCGTGATCAAGCT
>CAYZGY010000508.1:0-6206 GCA_964478085.1 uncultured Planctomycetia bacterium | reverse complement strand
CAGGGGGAGCACGCGCCTGTAGCGTTGCGCGCGGCTCGCCTCTGAGCTATGCTCAGGAACGCAGTCGTGTCCCCGTAGCTCATCTGGATAGAGCAGCGGTTTCCTAAACCGCAGGTAGCAGGTTCGAGTCCTGCCGGGGATACCATCTTCTTCGCAGTTGGAACTCTCACACGGTTCGCGCGCTTCGCGACCAGCTTCTGCGCTCACGTCTTTCGACCGAACAGGACTACTCGCCGGACTCGGCTGTCGCGATTCCCCGAAAGAACCGGTGGCTCGCGATCGCCGTGAGGAAAAAGAGCACTCCTGCGACCAGGAAGTACGCCTGAAATCCCCAGACGATCGGGATGAACGTCGCGAGCAAGGTGCCGACGCCCGCACCGATAGCGTCAAGAGCGAATACCGTGAGCGGGTTTCGCGCGGCGAGCTCGAAGAGCGCGGGAAAGTAGGTTCCCGTCGCGAGCGCGACGGGGGCCGCGCAGACGAGAATTCCCCACCACGGCAAGGCGCCTTGAAGTGCGACGAGAGCCTTTCGAGGAGGCATCTTGATCTCTCCCTCTCGACGAACGACGCGAAGAAGGAGACTCGTGTCGAGATCCGAAGCGCTCGAACCGGCCGCCCGATCGATCGCAACCGTCGGCCCACTCGCACCACCGCGAAGGATCGAAGAACGCGAATCGAGGCGAAGATCGGACTCCTGCTTTTTCGCTCCGTGGCACTTGACGCAGCGCTCGAGAAGAAGCGGGCGAATCTCGGATTCGAAGAAATCCTCAGCGGCTTTCTCTGCTGGAGAATTCGCGAAGGTACGAGCGCTCACGAAAACGCTTGCGAAAACGAAGAATCTCGTCAGGTCCTGAACCGAACGCCTCATCGAATCAATCTCCAGAGCTCTCGTGCCGAAGCGAACATTGTAGCGCACACGAAAGCGTCGACATACACTCTGAACTTTCGGCGAAACCACCCTGAGAGCTTCCGATTCCCGATGAGCAGCAATTCCATCGAAACCCAGAATCCCCGAGTCGTCGTCACGGACCATCTATTCGAAGACCTTTCGATCGAGCGTGGAATCTTGGAACTGCTCGATTGCAACATCGTCGACGCGCAATGCAGAGACGAGGAGGCGCTCTGCGAGCTCGTCGCCGGCGCGGATCACGTAATCATTAAGTTTGCCTCGGTCACCAACAAGGTCATCGAAGCGATGGACAAAGCCAGCGTCATGGTCCGCTACGGAATCGGAGTCGACAACATCGATCTGGACTCGGCCCGGGAAAGAGGCATTCCCGTCGTCAATGTCCCCGACTACTGCATCGACGAAGTCGCGGACCACACCCTGTCGCTTATCCTCGCGACAACGCGCCGCTTGGTCGCGCACATCGAGAAAACGAAATCGGGCGGCTGGGGTCTCGTCACGGCGGTCGACACGTTTCGCGCTCTTCGAGATGCAACGGTGGGACTCGTCGGCTTCGGTCGGATCGGACGAGAAGTAGCGAGCCGCCTCAAAGCCTTCGGCGCGCGAGTCATCGTCAGCGACCCAGCCATCGACCCGAGCGTCATCACGAACGCCGGCTGCGAGGCTGCCTCGTCCCTCGACCAGATCTGGTCAGAATGCGAAATCGTCTCGCTCCACTGTCCGAGTACGGATTCGACCCGAGGCATGATCTACGACGAGTCGATCGCGCGAATGAAGAAGGGTGCCATCCTCATCAACGTAGGCAGAGGCGACCTTGTCGACGAAGGCGCGCTTCACACCGCCTTAGACTCCGGCCACCTCTCAGCCGCCGCCCTCGACGTCACCGACCCCGAACCGATCGATCCGAAGAGCCCGCTGCTCGAGAGGGACGATGTCATCATCACTCCGCACGTCGCCTCGGTAAGCCCCAAAGCCGCGAGACGATTGCGAGAGTCCGTAGCAAGAGCCGTAGTCGAGGAGCTAGAGGGAAAGCCACTGTCGAATCGGGTGGTCTGAGGGTTACCTCAACTGGTTCGCTGAGAACGGATCGGATGGGCGAGACCGTCAGAACCATCGCGGCGAGCCCGCGGAGATCTCAATCGGTCGATACGTAGGTGGTCCTCCTCGCACCAAGGTGAGCAAGAGCACGACGATCAAGTGCCAGGATCGAGCCCGAGAAAAATTGCTGTCGCGCGATGAAGTAGCGAAGCCTGCGAGTGCGCCACGCTCATCTCACCGCCACCGCGTTCTCCTCCTTGAAGCGGACGAGAAGCTCTCCGACGACGACCCGCGGCACGAATCCGACGAGCCGACTCTGCGCCTGCCCCCTGAACATCCGACGAAATTCGTGAGAGCGTCGGGTATTTCGCGCGCAGCTTCCCTCGAAACGGGAACCGAGGGGTTGCGCCGCTTCGGCCCGAGCCGTTTCATTGAACAGGGGGACCTTCCGAAACGAGAACTCGGCGAGAACACGTGCCTCTCATGCGATTCCTCGGCAACGCCCGCACTCCGCTCCTCTGCCTCGCTCTTCTGATCCTGCTCGCCGGGACGACCTCGGCTCGAGCCGACGAGATTCGCGTCCGTGCGAAGATCCACGAGAAGTACGCCGTACGTCCACCGCTATTCCAGCCGCCCGTCTTCGGGACGGGAAGCTCTGGCACGGGAACGGCGTGGTTCACGCTCGACGATGTCACGGGACGCTACACGTTTCGCATGGAGATCGTCGATCTCGACTCCGCGACCCTCGACAACTCGATCGAGGCGAACAACACCGCGCTCCACATCCATCGAGGACGCTCCGACCAGCGCGGCCCGATCCTTCTCGACGTACACCACTTCGCGCGCGAAGCTCACCCCGACACGAACGGCGTGATTCCGACCGAGACCGGATTTCGCGTCGAGGTCGATGGAACGCTCACGCAGAAGCAAGGACTCCTGAGCACCCCGTTCCTGCTCGCCGAGGTCGCCGAGTGGCTGCGCACGGGCGAGGCTTTCGTCGCGATTCACACGACCGAGAACGACCTGACCCGAACAGGCGCCATCCGAGGCAACTTCGACGTCGTGCCCGATCAGCTCGCGCTGCGAACATACATTCACGAGTCGTTCGCCGTTCGCCCGCCGCCCTTTCAACCGCCCGTCTTGGGGACGGGAAGCCCGGGCGAAGGACCCGCGACCCTGCTGATCGACACGCGAACGGGCGACTTCGTGTTCGACGTGTCGATCTCGGGACTCGACGCGAGCATCCTCGACAATTCGGTCGAAGCGAACAACACGGCGATGCATGTTCACCGCGGCCTGCCAAACATGCGTGGACCGATCCTCATCGACGTCCACCACTATGCCCGTGAACAGCTGCCCGGTTCGAACGGTGTCCGCGTCACCGACGACGGCTTCGAGCTTTACGCCGAAGGGCGCCTCACGAAAGAACAAGGCGCGTTCACCCTGCCCTTCACCGTCGAGGACGCGATCGGTTTCCTCCTCGACGAAGAGGCCTTCGTCGCGATCCACACGACCGAGAACGACCTGACCCGCACGGGCGCGATCCGTGGTAATTGGCAGCGGGTCCCGTCCGCACCGTTCCTGCGCGGCGACTGCGACGCGAACGGGAGCATCAACCTGACCGACGCGATCTTCCTTCTCAACTACCTCTTCCGCAACGGCGCGACCCCGCCTTGTCGTGCGGCTTGTGACGTCTCCGCCTCGGGACGCATCGACATTTCGAGCGCGATTCGCGTGCTCCTCCACTCCTTCGATGCCGCGCAGCCCCCGGAAGCTCCCTGGCCCTCTTGCGACCTCGGTGCGCCCGAGGACCTCGAGCTCGACTGCGAGCGCTCGCCCCCGGGCTGCGAAGCCTAGAAGCCCGCCTTCGACGGCAAAGTGCGGCAGTGAGTGATTCACCTTCGCGAACGATCTTGCCATCCTGAAGCGTGTCGCAAGCATTCACGGAGGACATCATGCCCGCTGATCCCTCCCGCGAAGAGAAGCATCGCCTGGAACAGCTCCGGCGTTACGACCTACTCGACTCGCCGCCCGACGGCGCGATCAACGATATTACGGCGCTCGCAGCGACCCTCTGCGGCACACCGATGGCGGTGATCAGCCTCGTTGACGAGGACCGCATCTGGTTCAAGGCTCGTTACGGCGACGACCCGCCACAGATCGATCGCGAGCCTGGGCTCTGTGCCTCGGCGGCGTTCGCCGACTCTTGCTACGAGATTCGAGACGCGCTCGACGATCCCCGCTCGCTCAACAATTCGCTCGTGCGCGGCGAGTTCGGCCTGCGATTCTACGCGGCAGCTCCCCTCGTGACCGCCAACGCTGCACGCCTCGGAGCGCTCGCCGTACTCGATCGAGAACCACGGAAACTCGAGGAAGCACAACGCGCGGGTCTCGAGCGGCTCGCGGATATCGTCGTCGGCGAGATGGAGCTCCGCCTTCGTCTCCTGAACGAAATGCGCGAACGCGGCGAGCTCGGCGTCGGCGAGCGGCCCCCGAGCGACGACCCGAAAATCATCCGTGACGACCAAGTGCCGAATCCCCTTCGTCTGCATCCGAGTCCACGCCTTCTCGGCTCGGACCGTGGGGGCGATCGTCTCGACGTCGGTGCTCATGATGTCTTGAAGGCGCATGCGTCTCTCCCTCGTGAAGCGGTTCGCGGAAAAACTTCGTTACGAGAGAGGACGTAGCAAACCGCCCGCCAAGAACGCGACGACGGGATCAGCGCGTCTCGGAGCGATCGACTTGCCGAATTTCCCCCACTGGCTGCCGAGATCTTCGCGTCTACGGATCAGCGGGATCTCCGCCGTTCTTCCCACGGCCGTTCTTGCCACGGCCGTTCTTGCCACGGCCGTTCTTGCCTCCACCGTTCCTCCCGGCACGACCGTTCTTGCCGCCGGCCTTCTTGCCGCCGGCCTTCTTGCCGCCGGCCTTCTTGCCGCCGGCCTTCTTGCCCGCGTTCGGGTTCGTCGTGCGATAGACGCCGTCGTTCTGTGCGGCGAGCTTTTTGAGGAACTCGGTCTCCTTGCCGAAGCTGATGCAATGGATCTTGGCGCCACGGATGCGGTTCATCGCGCGGACCTCTCGAAGGATCGCGTTCGGCTCACTGATCTTGCCACCGATCGGCAGGCCGTCCGAGAGGAGATAGATCGTATCGACGCGCTTGTCCTTGAGCGCCATCTCGAGCGCGTCGTAAATGGCGGTCTTGAGCTCGAGCGTCAACGATTGGACGAACGAGATCGCCTCCTCGCGCCCCTTCCCCTTCAGGAGCTGGAGCCGGTCCTTCCAAGAGAACGCGGTGCGGTGGAAGTAGATGATGTTGACCGCGGTCGTCGGCGGAAGCTTCTTGAGGATGCCGGTGAGCTCCTCCTTGAGGACGTCGATCTTCTTGCGACGTCCACCACCCTTGCCGCCCTTGCCCTTCCTGCCGCCGCCCTTCTTGCCACCACCCGCGCCCCCCTGCATGCTCTTCGAGGCATCGACGAGAAACGCGATGCGCTTCGACGAGACCTCGATACCGAAGTAGGTCATGTCGGTCGCGACGACACGCGTCCTGCCGTCATCGGGCTTGCCGAGCTTGAAGTTGTCGCCTTCGACTTGCCACCACTTCTCCCAGTCCTTCGTCACGAGCCCCATGTTGACGCCCGCGAGCTTGACGAGGAGCTGGAGATTCTCGGTCTTCAGTCCTGCGTCCTTCTCCTTACCGATTCGCTCGATGAGAGCGGGGACCATCGACTTGTCGCGGAACTTCTTGAGCGTGCGGAACGCCGCTCGGCGAACGTCGAAGGAACGGTGCGAGAGCGCGTCGAGCGCGACAGCGAGCGCGTCCCTGTTCTTCGGGCGCGAAGACAGGCTTCCAAGCGCGATGATCTTGAGCTCCGCGTTCGTCCCCTTCGCTTGACGCAGGACGAACTCGAACGCGTCGTCCGAAGGATCGGCCGCGAGAAGATCGAGCACGTGCACCTTCGCGGAGAGCGGCCACTTGCGGCCACGATCGAAGCCCCCGATAACAGCGCGAACCGCGACGGAACGGACGGCGGCCTTGTTCTCCATCGAGAGGAGCGCATCGGCCGACGCCGCGATCACTCCAGGGTGCGGATCGGCGTACTCTTTGACGAGAAACTTGAGCGCAGCGGCCGTGTTGAGTTTCGCGATGCGAAGGAGGATCGGCTCGATCTTCGCGGGAGGAGCCTTCTTGCCGCCGCCTCGACGGCGACCGCCCGGTCGGCGACCCGGCGTGCTCGCGAGCTTGAATTCGCGCTTC
>CAYZGY010000507.1:0-6212 GCA_964478085.1 uncultured Planctomycetia bacterium | reverse complement strand
CAGTCGATCGAGGCGGCCGATGACGGCTTCGCGCAAGCGCTGCGGCTCTCGATCGCGGCCAATACCCTCGAATGCGAGTTCCGCGACGAGATCTCGGCGGAGTTCTCGATCGCCGAGCTGCGATCGGACGCGGAGCCGCTCGATCTCGGGGAGTGCGCGCGCATCCTGGATCCCGGGATCAGTTGCCGAGGACTGCCGCTGAGCTCCTGCTCTCGGGGCTTTCGGGAGGAGTTCGCGTGTGTCGATGTCGTGGTCGCGAAGGGCCGGACGGCCTTCGAGGCGCTCGAGGCGCTCGAGGGCGGGGGGAGCGAGGTCGACCGGAGATCCGGTGCCCGTCGCGTTCCTGATGCGCGTCAAGTGCGGGGTCGTGGCCCGGGCACTCGGGGTGGAGATCGGCGCCGGAATCGTCGAAATGACCTGGTCCGCATTTCTCACCGAACTCTTGCTGCGTCGACGTATCTCGAACGCTGGCTTCGTTCTGCTCACTCCGTCGTCCTCAGCGTACCGTTCAGGTACGCCTGCGACGCCGTCGGTCGCAGGCCTCGCCAGCGACTCGAGCTACGACGACTCGCGACGGACTTCGGTGAGAAACCCGGACGAGAGCCCCACCTCTTCGAGAAGTTTTGAAGAGACGGTTGAGTCCGAACTTAGGGGGTGATAGACTCCCGGGCTCGACCGCGATCTCGAAGAGTTTTCAGGAGACCTTTCGGTGAGTATCCATCGCAGCCTGCAGACCAAGGGAGCCCTCGTTCGCTCCCGTAACGTGTTGACCCGCTACGAGCGTATCCTCGAGCTCCGCAAGGACGGCAAGTGGGAGGACGACGCGGATCCGTACGGCCTGCCCAAGGTTCGCGTCCTCAAGGTCAAGAAGCGCGGCAAGACGAAGAAGAAGGAAGAAGAAGAGGCGAAGTAAATTCTTCCGCCTTCTGTTCTTACGTTCTTCCGCCTTCTGTTCTTACGTTCTTCCGCAGGTTATTCGCCTTCGATCATTCCGCGCTGCAAGGCGCGGCGTAGATCACGTGGCGCCGGCCGAGAGCGCTCGACGAGCGGTTTCTCCGGTGCGGTTTCTGCTGCCGGCTCTTCCGTCGGCGGTGTTGGCGCCTCGACAGGAGCGGCAGGCTTCGCGGGGGCCCGATCGTCCATCTTCGACAGTGAGCCCTGGATCGACTCGAAGACGCCTGTCAGTGAGGCGAGGCGGCCTTCGATCGCGTCGAGCTTGCCGTTGTGAGCCTCCCGGAGCTGGGCCCAATTCTCCTGCAGCTGAGCGCGCGTGGAGCTCGTCGGGGCGGCCGGTGCCGTCGAGGTTGTCGGGCTCGGTGTTCCCTGCTGCGCGGCTTCCGCGGCTCCTTGCTGCGCGCCTTCCGCGGCTCGTCGCGTCAGGGACTCCTCGACGAGCTGGTGGATCATCGCCAGGAAGCGGGTCTCGCTGAGCACGCGAATGTTGTCGACGCCGCGACCGACGAGGGCGCGAGTGGGCACTCGCACCGTCGACGCGCGGACGGCTTGATGCGGCTGGTTGTGCGCTTCGGTGCGGGGGGCGGTCGTGGTCGTCATCTTCGGGGTTCTCTGCTCCTCGGGACCTTCCTTTTGCGAGCACCTCTGGGGCGTCCTCGACGCCGTGGTGCGAGAATCGTTGCGCAAGGTTCGTGCCCTGTCCGCGAGTTTTCCCGAAGCTCGCGCAACGTGACGTTCTCGGAGTGATTTAGAGGGCTCCGAAGATCGCCCGGAGATTCGGGAAAAGTTATCCATTGTGTAGACAAAATCCCATTCGTGAAACACTTTTCCCGTTGACCCTTAAGATGGGCGTGGCTAACATTGCCATCGATCCCAGACAGGTGTGTTGACTGTCTCATGTGCTCGTGTTGGATCATGAAAACTCGAGCATGATTTTCGTTGTCGAAGGGGCTGAAAAGCCTGCTTTCGAGGCCTTCGATAGGCCTTGATCGGCTCGACGACGCTCGAATCGATCGGACTCGACGAGGAACAAAAAACCCCGCTCTCGAATCTCGCTGGGCTCCGCGATCTGGCCAGTAGGGCTCCGCCATGCCGGTAGGGCTCCGCCATGCCGGTAGGGCTCCGCCATGCCGGTAGGAACGCGCGCGCGAATGAGAATGGGCAAAGTTCTTCGAGACCGGCAGTTTCGAGGGCGGAAGTAGGAAACTGTTTTCCGTCGCAAGATCGTCGACGCGCGCGTAAGACTGACTGGGAAAAATGAAGCAACGTCAACCGTCGAGACTCGTTCTCGACATCGAAGGTATCGAGCTCCGGGCTGGACCGAATACCGATGGTTGAGGGAGACCTTCGGGTCTCACGTCACTCGGTCCCTGTCGGAACAGAAGACCTCTTCGAGAGGAACGAGGAATCCGGATCGCGGAAGCGAGCGGATCCTCGACGGTCACGAGACCACCTGCCTTTCGTTTAGCGAGTACAGACAGGAGAAACGCAGCTGGCACGGAGAAAGGAGGTAGGGGGTACAGAACTGAGGAGCGAGTAAGGAGAGGTTTCTGGCGCTGACTGAGTCTTCTGGCGCCGGGGGCCGAAATGGGTCTGCGAATTCGAACGGCAGACGCGAAGCGAAAGCGGGTTTTGATCCTTCCGCTTCGACGATTGTCGAGAGTCGGCGCGACGAGCTACGGCATGACAACGCGACGAACGACAGGAAGTCCTGGCCGGCTCGGTTTAGGTCTCGATTCGCACACTATCGATTGTTTGTAGAGTGTTGGGGAGCCGCGAAGGTTCTCCGTGGATCGATCCCGCTCACGAGCAATGCTTCTTGACGGATAACGAGGGTGGAAACGAGGCGATGGGCCTCGGAGGCATTGGGCCTCGATCACCAAAACAAGAGAATTTCAGTTACGGTTCTTTAGTTAGGAGTGATGTCCATGAGACGAGTTTGGACTTGGCTGGCGGTCGCCGCGATCGCACTTCCCAGCGTCGCCCAGGCGCAAGAGGAAGCTTTCTGCACGGAAGGTGAAAACTGTATTCCCGACACGCTCGGAATCGCCTTCGGAACCAAGGATGGTTCGAACGAGGCCGAAGCCGCGAGCGGCGACAGCCTCGTTGCGATCGTCGTCAGCCAGACGGACACCGACAAGGTCCAGGGCTGGTCGTACGGCTTCTCTATCGATCCGGCTGTCCTCGCGATCGGCGACAACCCCTGTGAGACGCAGGGCGACGAGTTCCTCTGTGGAACGGATGCCAACACCGCGCGTATCGCTCCTTCGTTCAACGTCTCGACCGCGGTCGAGTCGGACGGCGAGTCGCCCGTCGGTTTCATCTCGGCGGTCGTCCTTTCGTTCGTCGCCCCCGCGCAGCTCGTTCAGGGTCAGCTGAACTCGCTCGCGCGCGGCCCTGTCAATGTCATCGCCGCTCCCGGTGGCGGTTCGCAGATCAAGTTCGAGGATGGCGCCCTCCGCAACGCTCCGTCGCCCGCGGTCGCGATCAACATCACGGTCGAGGGTACGGCGAAGCTCCCCGCGACGCTGGTTCACGGTGTCGTCAAGGGTGGCTGCACTCCTTCGGACGAAATCTGTGACGACGGAATCGACAACGACTGTGACGGTCTCACGGACGGTGACGACGTCGAGGATTGCCCGGTCGATCCTTGCGCCGGCAAGGAAGGTCCCGAGAGCATCGCCGACGGCAACTGCGCAGACGGTTGCGACAACGATGGCGACGGCCTCGAGGATGCCGCCGATCCCGACTGTATCCCGGATCTCGGTGACTGGGGTCTCGCGCTTGCCATGGACGGAGACGTCCCGGTCGTCAACATGACCAACGCCGAGAACGCCCTCGCGTTCCAGCTCGGTATCTCGACCGCTGGTGGCATGCTCACGCTCTCGAGCGACCTCGGTGCGGACAACACGCGCCTCGTCGAGATCCTCATCACGGACAACGCCGGTGGCTCGCACGACGAGTCGAACGGTCTCGCCGTCGGTGATGCGATCGCGTTCGCTGACGAGATCACGAACGTCGAGCGCGGCACGGCGATCGCCGGCTTCGCCAAGGGCGACTTCTTCGCCTTCGATCTCAGCCCCGGTACGGGTGGCCCCGGCCTCACCGTCGGTTACGTCGCTGATCTCGACGGCAACGTCGACCAGATCCCCGCTTCGGGCAAGGGCGTCAACCAGGTTCTCCGCCTCACGGGCGACGAGCCCGAGGTCGAGTTCTCGCGCGGTGACGCGGACGGCAACGGTAAGATCAACGTCACGGATGCGGTCCACATCATCCAGGTCGTCCTCGGCAACTTGGACGCGGTCTACGACTGCCGTGATGTCCTCGACGCCAACGATGATGGCTCGGCCAACATCACCGACGCGATCCCCGTCCTCCGCTGGATCTTCCAGCGTGGCGATCGTCTCCCCGAGCCGTTCCTGGCCTGTGGCCTCGACGCGACGGACGACGATCTCGGTTGCAACGAGACGAGCGCTGCTTGCGCCCGCTAAGTAAGGTGACCGGCTGATCGCAGGAAAAGCGCCCCGGTGGCCTTACGGACCCACTGGGGCGCTTTTTCTTGCGTTCGGTGCCTCGGCTTCGAAGAATTCACGAACGGCCTTCTCCGGCAGCTCTCCCACGACGAATCGGGTTCGGGAGAGAGGCCTTCTGACCTCCTCGCTCCCACGGGTCTGACGAGGCGGTCGACCGACCCTCTTTCGTGGTCGGTCTGTTCAGCTTGATAGCGCAGAATCGAACCAGGAGTTCCTCCATGTCACGGGTCACCCTCTTTGCCCTGACACTCGCGGTTTTCGTGGCGACTTTGGCAGTGCCCTCGACGGGACTCTTCGCCCAGGCCGACGAGCGCGAGTACTGCGACGACGACCTCGCGGAGAACGATTGCCCCGGTGACGATTGTCGATGTGTCGACGATCAGCTCGAGGTGGCCTTCCCGCTCGTCGGGATCATCCGCACCTCGGTGTTCCGTTACCGCGAGTTCGACGAGGGAATGCTCGTCGAGGTGGAGATCCTCCTCAACTCGAAATCCGATATCCAGGCGGTCTCCTACGGTGTCCGTCACGATCCGAACGTCCTCGAGCTCATCCCCGAGTCCCTCAACACAGACAACACAGCTCTCGATCCGGACCACCCCGGTGCCGTGATCAACAACGGACTCAACGAGCTCCAAGCCGTCGACGGTGGATTCATCCACGCCGTCGTCCTCTCTCTGGTCGACCCGAACGTCGTGATCCCCGCCGGGCGTCACGTCGTCGCCCGCGCGACCTACCGGCTTCTCTCGGACGTCGGACTCGAAGGCACCCGAATCCAGATCGTCGATGATCTCGGGCAAGACGGCGCGCCCGAGCCGCTCGACATCGTCCTGTCGGTCGACGAGCGCAGCCGCCAGCCCAGAATTCTCAAGGACGGTATCGTCCGACGCGTCGACATTCCGCCGGAAGACTGTGAGAACGGCGTCGACGACGACGGTGATCGCCTCGTGGACGAGGACGACCCGGAGTGCCAGGTCTGCGTCTGTCCGCCTCCGGTCGACGTCTGCCGTGACTTCGCGTACTACTTCGGCTCCGGCTCGGTCGACGGCACGGTCGACGCCGTCGGAGCGGCCAGCTTCGCGATCAGCTCCCGAAATGCCCGACCGCTGCTCGGCTTCCAGCTCGGAGCGCGACGGGTTCAGAACAACGACACGTTCACGTACCAGTTCTCGAGCGAGCTCGGAACGGACGAGGCGCGCCTCGTCGAACTGCTCATGACCGACAACGCCGGTGCGTCGATCACGCCCGAGGCCGCCAACCAGGTTCAGACGAGCCAAGTCGCGATCCTCAACATTTCGCGTGGCGCGGCGACGCGCGACTTCGAGGGCGGGGACTTCCTCTCCTTCGATCTCGACCCGGGCGTCGGTGGCCCCGGTTTCTTCCTCGGCTACGTCTCGGACCTCGACGACAACACGAACCAGATCCCGGCGACGGGCGAGGGCTTCGGCCGCAACTGTCCGCTCAACGAGCTCCTCGTCGTCGAGCTCGACTCGACGAAGGGCGAGTGCCCGCCCTTCGCCTACTACTTCGGACGTGAAGGCACGACCGACACGGTCAACGCGAGCGGCTCCTCGACGTTCTCGATCTCCTCGACGAACGCGCGCGATCTGCTCGGCTTCCAGCTCGGCATCCAGACGCGCGAGCACGACGGCAATATCGTCTATCAGTTCTCGGGCGAGCTCGGAACCGATTCGGATCGCCTCGTCGAGCTTCTGATGACGGACATCC
>CAYZGY010000506.1:0-6213 GCA_964478085.1 uncultured Planctomycetia bacterium | reverse complement strand
TTTACGGCCTGGTTATATCTGGCTGGGTATTTTCAGTTCGTAGTCGGCTAATGCGGCACGCCGGTCTGGTCGAGAGGAGGTATCGCCCTCGCCGAGCAGCTCTTCGCTTGGAACTTCCCGACGTCGGTCCAGCCGCGCATCGTCCACTACTTCGATCGCAGTGCCGCCGAAGAGGAAGAGGAAGGGGAGCTGCCCAGGCCACCGGCCGGGGGAGGTCCTCCGGGCAGACTCGGTGGCGGTGGTGCGCAAGACAGGCCACCGGTCGGTGGTGGACCCGGCGGGCCGGGCGGGCCGGGTGGGCCGGGAGGCGAAGGCGAAGAAGGCGGAATCCCCGACACGGGCGATCTCGTCATCCCGCTCTTCAAGCTCGCCGGCGCGAACAGTATCTCGCTTCCGGGTGGTGTCGACATTCCTCGACCGGGCGGAGGCAACCTTCCCGGCGGCGCCGTCGCTCCCGAGTACACCGGTATCCTGCAAGACTTCCCGCGCAGCTCGAGCGACTACTTCCAGTCGCGCGGCGTCTGCTACTTCAGCGGTCGCAGCTACCGTTACCAGCGCGAGCCGATCCCGCCCGAGTTTCTCGAGATCCTCGAGGCCGACCAGAAGGTGCTCCAGCCTCCGAAGTTCGCGCTACGCATCATGGGTCCCTACCCCTCGCAGGTCCAGGGCGTGCAGGGACTCACGGCAGGCCGCAACAACGCCAACTTGCCCGCTCGCTACGACGGCACCGAGCAGCGCCCGGTGATCCAGCTCTCGATGCTGACGAACGGGAATCCGCTTCAGCACATGCCGCCGACGGGAGTCGTCGAGATTCGAGGCTCACCGACGCCCTGGGAGGCGCAGAGAGGGCGCCCGAATTACCTGACCGGTCCGATGATGAATTATCATCCGGATGACACGGTCGAGTGGCTTCGTTACGTCTCGGTCGAGCCCGACATGCTCGTCGGTCGTCTCCGCTCGAACTCGAACTTCCGCGGCTACCCGGTCTCCGAGCGCCACAATTACCTGAAGAAGCAGCTCGACCATCCCGCAGGCCAGCCGATTCGTCTCGTCATGGAGCTGTCGGAGGGAGGTGCCGGCTGGGGAGACTACGTCTCGATCACGACGAACGATGAAAACGTCTTCGAGCCCGGGCTTCGACAGGTCTACAAGACACTCGAGCACGAGGACGGACGCTTTTACGTTTCACTCGTCGATGTCGATCAGAACGGCCGCGAGCTCAACAACTCGCGCGGCATCTACCAGACCAACTACACGCGACGTATGAACCCGCGCCTCGTGAAGTTCCCGACCTGGGGACTGCCGCTGACCGGCTCGGGTTCGCTGACGCTCTTCGGCGATGGGGCTGCCGTGCAGGTCTCGGGGCGAAACCCTCGTGGGGGACGCAACACGGGCCGCACGGGCAGGCAGTCGGGTTCGCGCACGAATCGCGGCGACGACGAGTCGACGGGCATCACGATCGACGAGATCCGGCGCTTTCACAATCCGACGATCCCGTACGACCCCGTGTTCAAGACGCGAGGGAGGCACGTGCTCGTCCCGCTTCAGAGCGGTCGCGTCAAGGTGGACGGCGGCTCGACGCGTGCCTCGATCGGCGGATCGATCCCGATGCGTCAATCGATCACGCGCAGCAAGCCTCTCGACGTTTATGTCGTCACGCTCTCGACTCAGCGAGGCGCACCGACGCTCTTTGCGCAAGGCGAAGAGGAAGGCGTCCTCCGCATCGGCAAGGAGCTCTTCTACTGGGAAGCCGTCGAAGGCAGCGGCGCACCGGGTCGTGCCTCACGAGCGCGGCAGCAAGGATCGACGTACAACCCGGGTCTCCAAGGCGAGACGCGCGCGCTGGCCGCTCCTTTCCGAGAGCGACTCGGTGAGGACCGCATGACCTACCAGCGCATCGCGACGCAAGGAATCCAGGGGCACTTCGAGCCACAGGGCTTCGCGATGATCGCGGACGGCGATCCCGAGCGACAGGGCTTCTTCGAGGTCTTCTACTACGGCTCGCGAGCGGGTGGCTTCACGAATTGCCTGCGCGGTCAGTTCAATACGCCGTACCTCGAGAATTCGGACAACGTGCAGAGCCCGATCTTCAACGTCACCCGTCGTATCCGTCTGATCGCGCGATCCCTCATCGGCACCGACGCACAGGCGCACGGTGTCGGTGAGCCCGTCTCGCACGTCCCGTACTTGACGATGTCGCCGATCACGGGGCCGATCAACGAGCGCGGCATCCTGGTCAAGAAGCCGCAGGAGTTCGCGCAAAACGGCGGCTACGTGATGGTCGATCCCGGCGTCGGGCAGCAGCCGCGCGAGATCGTCGCTCACCTCGGAAGCCTCCAGGGCGGTCAGCTGATGCTCGCGCGAGACCAGTTCGGCAAGCCGTGCTTCCGTGGACGCTTCGGCACGAAGCCGCGCGAGGTCGGACCGGACATGATCGCGTACCAGATGCCGTTCCGTTACTACGATCGTTACGAGGTCGGCGTCGAGAGCGAATCGCTCGCGTTTTACCAGAAGACCTTCCGCGTACGCGGAGCCCACTGGCGTGCGATCGAGTGGACGGAGCGCGTCCATCGGCTCGGCAAGGACCGTTTGACCGACGTGATCATCGTCGGCCGCTTCGACGGCGAGCCCGACTGGGACGTCGAGCCGGACGAGCGTGGCTCCGATGGCCTCTACCTCTTCGAGTCGAAATCGCGCAAGCGTTCTCAGGACGTGCCGCGCTTCGAGCTCGACCGTACGGCCGACGAGTTCGAGATCCGCGTCTACTTCCGCTACAAGGCGGGCTCGTACATGCGGATGCAGCGCGATCTCTATCGCGACGATTGGAAGATGTCGCCGATTCTCGAGTCGCTCGTCGTCGAGTACGAGAAGGACGGATCGATCTTGCGTCACGAGGAGTTGCCGCACTGATGCGCGATCGACGGGTACGCGTGACATACGAGAGGCGCAGTGCGCGAGACGGCTCTCGCGAGGGCGGTTACACGCTCCTCGAGATCCTCGTCTCGGTCGGCATCCTCGTCATGCTCGGCGCGGGACTCGTCACGTTGATGACGCAAGGGATGTCGATTTGGCGCCGCGCGGAGAATCGCGGTCGCGTCTACGAGCAGGCTCGCGTCCTCCTCGATCAGATCGCCGAGGACTTGCGATCGGTCGTCACGGCCGCGTCCGATGGGGCGGACTCCTCGTGGGTGCGATTCATCTGTGACACCGACCCCGAGGGCCGACAGCGGCTCAGGTTCGTACGAACGATCTCGGGTGAATCGGCGGATCCGATTTTGCGATCGGGCGGGCAGTACCTCAGTGCGCGGACTCCGGCGACCTACGACGGGTCGTACGACGCGTGGGAAGCGCGGGAAGGCTCCCTCGGCGCGCCCGGCGGTCTGATGGAGATCTTCTACGCGTGTGATCCGCGCGAGGAGAGCCGCCTCCTCTGGCGCGGCTTCCGCTCGCCGCTGGGCGGACCACGCTCCCTCTTCGTCGACCGCAATATCGAGGACGGTGGCTCCGCGGGGCGTGGCTCCTCGGGGCGTCGCAGCAGCTCGAGGGGCGGCGCTGTGCCGAAGCTCGCCCCGACGAAGAAGAAGGAGGACTCGACGAGCAGCTCCGAGAAGGAGGAGGAGATCAAGGATCCGGACGAGGTCAGCGTCGAGGAGGTCGCCTTCGCCGACGTTGCCAAGCCACTGACCGACGGCGTGCTCTACCTCGGCTTCAGCTTCTGGGGGCCGACGACGAACACGTGGGACCTTTCGGAGATTCCGCTCGCGAGGCCGAAGGGCTCCGAGCTCAGCGGTCCGCTGATCCTGTGGGACTCGACCCGGGCGCTTCTCGACGACAAGGGCAAGTCGGGCGAATTCTACTTCTCCGCACGCGAGGGATCCCTGACGAATCCGAACGACGATATCTTCCCGGAGCGAGTCGAGGTGACGATCGTCTTGCGTGATGACGATCGAGATCCCGTGGTTCTGCGTCGTCCCATCAACGGCGACGCAACCACGCTGATTCTCTCGCGAGACATCGTCGTGCCCGAGGCGCTCGCCGATCGTTACATTCGAGTCGGCAGCGAGTGGATGACGGTCAACAGCGTCGACGGTCGGACAGTAGAGATCGAAAAGGACGGTCGCGGCGTACGCGGAACAGAGGCGCGCAAGCACGGAGCGGGAGCGGTGGTCGATGTCGGTGCGACGTTCCGTCGCGTCATCGATTTGCCCGGATCGCGTCGACCGCGCACGCAGTCCTCGTCCGCAAGCTCGTCGAAGCTCGCACCGAAACGCGGAAACTCGAGTCGTGCGAGGTCGGGACGATGACTCGGACGATGACTCGGACGATGACTCGATCGCCGACACGACGACGACAAGCCGGCTTCTCCCTGATGGAGGTCCTCGTCGCGATGTTCGTGCTTTCGATCGGAGCAGCGAGTGTGCTGGCACTCTTCGCAGCCGCGGCGAGCACGCACAAGCGTTCGGTCGATCGCACGCACGCGGCGCTGCTCGCCGAGCGGATCTTCTCGGAGGTCAGCGGTCGCTACGAGCCCGGCATGCACGCCGAAGAGCTCCAGGAGATCGTCGAGGACGAAGTCCCGGGCATGTGGGACCCCGACGGCGACCAGGACGACGCCGAGCTCGGCAGCTACCGCTGGGAGCTCTACCTCTTCCACCCCGGAAAGAGGTCGAAGTTCTCCGTCAAGACGCGGCGGGGGAGCCGCGCTCGCGACGATGGAAAAGAAGGCGGTTGGAGCGAGGATGAACTCTTCGCACGCGTCATCATTCGCTGGAAGCAGAAGGCGCACGCGCGATCGGAAACCTACCACACGATCCTCCTGCCGCGAAACATCGCCGGTGGCGAGCCGGCGCGATCGAGCGGCAAGAAACGGTCGCGCGGTAAGCTTGGCTCGAGTCCTTTCTGAGGCCGTCTATCGCGGGGCGTTGGCGAACGTATCGCTCGTGGGCCAGAGCACGATGGGCTCCACCTTCGGTGGGCTGTCGAGTCCTGCGAACTCCTCGTTCATCTGCAGGATACGTACACTTCGTATGCGCGGTCCTTCGGGATGCTCGCTTTCCCAACGATCGCGCAGGAATCGTTCGCAGTGAACCAAGTGCTCGCCGAGGTACGGCTCGCGCATCCAGAGGAGGTACGCGCGCCAACGGTAGCTCGGAATGACGCTCGAGAAGCTGCCGGGCTTCCCGTAGTCGACGGGCGCGCCATCGCGAAAGAGGTCGATCTTTCGGTCATCATCGAGCGTCGCCTCGAACGCGTACGAGCCGCCGAGCATGTGGAGCGACTGTTCCCACGCGTGTCCCTCCGAATTCGCTTCGACCATCGCCCGTGGAACCATGCCGTCGTCCGTCCACAACGCGCGAAGGGAACCCGTTCGGTCGGCAAGGTCAACAAGAATCAGGAGCGCGATGCCGACACGGAAGATCCCCAGCGAGCGCGCGTCGAGCGAGATGCACTGGCGTAGAAAGCGCCGGTTGGCAGGAGCGGGTCTCGGATTCGTCATGAGATTCTCGAATTCTCCCCGTCTCAGAGTAGTGCTCGATCCGAGACCAGAAACACTCGTGCGATTCTTGAAGACCGATAAGGCTCGCCCGGGGCCGGTATAGATCCAAGATCGGCAAGATTTGCCATTTGTCGACCATCCCGAGAGACTTGAAAGGGGAACGGAATTCGGAGAACGCGATTGGATCGGGCGAAGACTGACGAAGCGACGAGCACGGAGGCCGCTCTCCTCTTCTTCGACGGGGAGTGCGGACTCTGCGACGGCTTCGTGCAGTTCGTGCTCCGTCGAGACACGCTCGGTCGAGTTCGCTTCGCTCCCCTACAGGGCGAGACCGCGGCCGACACGCTCGAAGAGGAGGACCGGGCGAGTCTCGACTCGGTCGTCCTTCTCGTCGAAGGGGTCGCGTATCGCCGATCGAGCGCGGTGGTTCGCGTCCTCTGGCGTCTCGGACTCGTCTGGAAGCTTCTCGGCTCGCTCGTGTGGATCGTCCCGTGTCCGCTGCGCGACCTCGGCTACCGAGTCGTGGCGAATTACCGCCGCAAGCTCTTCGGTGCCGCGCCTCAATGTCGTGTGCCGGATGCGAAGACGCGCGAGCGATTTCTCGACTGAGTTTTCATGCGCTGGACGCGCTCGACGATGCGCATGAACTGGATGCCGAGGGCGATTCTGATTCCGAGGGTCGGCGGATGTCGAGATGACGTCACGACGCGGCGATG
>CAYZGY010000505.1:0-6222 GCA_964478085.1 uncultured Planctomycetia bacterium | reverse complement strand
CACGCGGCCTCAGACGCAGCAAGCTCGTGCGCATAGCACGTGCGGTCCCGACATGCTCGCCATCTTTCGCGACCCCGCCCTCACCGAAGCTCCCGCCCTCACCGAAGCTCCCGCCCTCACCGAAGTTCACCGGAAGGCGAAGCACGGCGCCGTCGCCTTCGACGATCGCACGCTGCAGGGCGTCGATCGCCGCCGCGGTCTCGCCGCGCTCGACGAGGAGCAGCGTCCGAAGGAAATGGGCTTGCCAGTCTCCCTGCGCGCGCGCCACGAGGGCGTGCTGCGCTCGGGCTGACGGTGAGCTGAGAAACAGGCTACCGGCGAACGCCGTAACGAAGACCGTCACACACATTGTGGACGAAGCTGAAATAGCCACGAAGGCTCCCTGTCGTCGTCGATCAGGAAGTCTCATATCGCTCGAACCTCGCAGAGTCGTTCGATTCTCTCGCAGCTTGTCTCTCCGAATTCTGGCGGCGTCCGGGAATCATCCCATCCTATCCCCTCGGAGGGGCGAATTCCTCCCCTACTTCGTCGATCGACCACCCACGAGCGACGACCGAAGGCTCCGAAAGGAGAACGCGGGCCCATAACATCGACTCCGAAACGCCGAGAGCGTTCCGCGAAAACTGCCGAGGTTCGATCCGGTCGTCGTGCGATCTCCATCAGACGAGCCTCACGAACTTCCGCAGGACCCACTCGCACCCGAGCAGCGACGTGACCAGCACGACGACCCACCACTCGTCCCAGAGATCGTCGTTCTCGATGATCCCGTCGTCCGTGCGGGTGATGCCCTGCACCTTCTCGATCGCGTCCATCGCGCGCGAGAGGGGAAAGTACTCCCCACCCGAAACCTCCGCGATGCGACGGCCGAGAGACTCGTTGAGCCTCGTGTCTCTCGACTCGAGAGCCGGCACCTGGACCGTAAACGAGGTGAACGCCAGACGCTCTTCCTCGGTGCCGATCCAGATGTCGTGCCGACCGCGGCGCGTGACCGGGAGACTCCCGTAGTACTCGCCGTTCTCCTGGACGCTGAGATCGAGCTCGATCTGCTTCGGACGCTCGTCGCCCGCGTCGGACTGGACCTGGTGGTAGATCGTCAGCTTCGGCTCGTCGGACGGCGACATGTTCGCGTCGAGAACACGCGCGTCGATGTCGACCGTGTCGCCGACGTTATAGATCTCGCGATCCGTCGAAATCTGATATCGCGTCGACTGACCGAGCAGTCGCCCCGATGCGACGAATCGGCAGACTTGCCCCCAGAATCGGTAGAAGTAGAGGTTGTCGACTCCGGCGCGCCAACGCCACGTCGCGTCGACGGCGCTGAAGAAGGTCTTCCCCTTGCCGTAGTTCATGAACGACATGATGACGAGCGGCTTGCCGTCCGGATCGAGCGGCAAGGTGCGCTCGGGATGATGCGCGAGCACGACCGAGCCTGCCTTGGCCTTGCCGACCTCGGCAAACCAGTAGAAGCCCGGGAGGTGATTGTAGAACTCGCCGTCGTCATTCTCCCAAAGCGCGATGTTCTTTTCGGGCAGATTGTCGAGACGCATCACCGCGTGCTCCCGACCGACGGGCGAAAGCTTGACGTTGAACGACTCGGTGACGGGCCCCTTGCGATCCTCGAAGACACCCGGGTCGGCAACCTCGACGGGCAGGATCGGGTAGAGATCGCTCGTGGCGAATCGCGAGGGGTTCGAGTGCGGCCCCGCGATGAAGACGACCCCACCACCACTCGCGACGAACTGCTGGAGCAGCGAGCAAGTCTCCGCTCCGAGGTGCTCCTCGGGATCGAGATCGCCGAGCACGATCACGTGGTACTGAAAGAGCTTCTCTCGCGTATTCGGGAACTCGGTCAGCGCCGGGATGCCGGGCGTGCAGTCCTGCGGGAAGCCCGGGTCCGCCGAGAAGAGGAAGATCTGTGCCTCCATCGTCTGATCGCGGATGAGCGCGTTCTTGAGGTATCGGTATTCCCAACGCGGCAAGCGCTCGGCGTAGAGAACCTTGATCTTCTGATCGAGCACCGTGATGTTCTTCGTGATCGAGTTGTTGTCGGGAAAGACCTCCCCACCGAGCTTCTCGACCTCGACCGTCACGGTAAACTTGCCCGGCGTCTTCGGCTGGTGCTCGAGCCGCAGCGTTTGACGCTTGCCGCCGCCTTCGAGCACGAGGTACTCGGTCTTGACGGTGACCTCGCCGAACTTGAGGTCGACGCGCACGCGCTCGCCTTCGAAGCCGTCGGCGGAGATGGTGACGTCGAACGGCACGACGTCGTCGACGAGGACGACCTTCGAGACGTCGACCGCGAGCAGCTGAACGTCTTTCGGCTCGTCGGGATTGCCGACCCCGACCGTGTAGATCGGGCAGCCGCGCTCGCCGAGCCGGCGCGCGACGTCTTCGGCAGAGATCGTGTCGGCGTTCTGTTGGAAATCACTGAAGAGAAGCACGCCCGAGACGCGCTCGCGCAAGCCGCCAAAGCCTCGGTCGAGAACGCCGGAGACCGCCGAGCGCAGCCCCTCCGCGACGCGGGTCTCCTGGACGCGTGGATCTTCGCGAACGCGGGAGTAGACGGGCAGATAGACGCCGTCGTCGAGAGTCAACGTGTCGGCGTTCTCGCCGGCACCGTCCCCGTCGACAGCGTCGTCCTCTTCGTTCGTCGAGTCTTCCTCTTCGGCTGACTCCTCCTCTGCCTCCTCTTCCTCTCCGTCCTCCCGCAGACGCTTGAGGCGTTTGACCTGCGACGTCGACTTCGCGAAGGTCACGATCGAGACGTTGGCCTTCTTGCGCAGCTTTTCGACGACCGCGAGGTCCTCGTCCTGCATCAGGCGCCGCACGAGCTCGTAGCGCGTCGTGTCCTCGATGCGCTCGCTAGAGGTGTCGAAGACCGAGGCGAGATCGTCGGCGATGCGACGATCGGAGAATCGATCCGGGATGTCCTGACTGAGCGAGTCGTCGACGAGAACGATCAGCGTGCTGTCCTTCTTCTCGAAGGTGCGCTTGTGACGCACGGGCTGCGCGAGCATCAGGAGCGCGATCGAGATCGCGACGACGCGCAGCGCGCCGAGCACCCACTTCCACGCGCCCGAGCCCGTCGGACGCTCGCGACGGTAGAAGAACGCGACGAACCCGATGACGAACGGGAGAATCAGCAGCACGACCGTCCACGCGGGCGGCATGCGCAGCCAGCGCAGCGCCTCCACGATCTCGGAACGGCCGCTCGCCGAGTCCGTGCTGGCCGATTCGCCTGCTTGAGCGAGAAGACTCGTGACGAGCTCGGGAACCTGGAGAGTCGAGACCTGATCGAGCATCAGTTCGCCCTCCGTCCGAAGTACTGGGCAAGCGCCGTCTCGGCGAAGAGCAGCAGGATCGCGATCGCGAGGCACCAGGGCCAGAACTCCTGGCCGCGGAGCTTCTTCTTCTGCTCCTCGAGGTTGCGCAAGCGCGCCGAGAAGTCGAAGACTTCGGGCGTCATGCCGAAGCTCGACGTGAACTCTTCCGCCGTGATCATCTTGAGATCGCTCTCGTCCGTCGAGACGTTGACCGCGAAGTACTCGACCGTGCTCCCGAGACCCGTCGCGACGCGCGTGCCCCCGGGATCGTCGTCTTCCGCGGGCGGCGGGCGTCCACCCGCCCGATCGAAGTCGAGTCCGTAGAGACCGGGCACGGTCGTCGAGTCGTAGACGATCTCGAGTCGATTGTCGTCCTCGAGCGGCTTCATCGGCACGCCGATCGTTCGTGTCGAGCCGAGGCTCGCGCCCGGTAGCGGCGGCGCGTGAAGCACGACGTGTAGCGCGAGCTGATCGCTCTCGTAGAAGCGCTGGAACTCTTCGCCGATGCCGACGTTGTCCGTGCGTCGCCGGAAGCCGACGAGGTACGAGATCGACTCGTGGAGGAAGACGACGTAGTCCTGCCAAGCCGGGAACTCGTTCCAGTCGTCGTCGGCGGTCGATGTGAACCAGAGAACGCGCCCGCGACCGAATCCGTTGTCGAAGACGGCCGGACTGCCATCGGAATCTGCGTCGGCTTGATCGCCGAAGCGCGCGACGATACGTGCGGTCGACTTCTTCGTGGCAGCCGTCGGCTCGCCCTCTTCGACTTCCGGGCTCGAATCCTTCGATCCGTCGTCGGCACGGAAGTAGTGGTAGAACGGAATCAGCGAGCGCTCGAGCTCGAGCATCTCCTTGTGCTCCCCGAAGTAGCGAGCGATCGGATGGTTCGGATCACTGAACTCGAGGTAGACGGGAACGCGCGAGTCGCCCGTCTTCTCGATGAGCGGGAACGGCAAGAGACCGGCGCCGTCCTTGTGGAACAGCGAGTTGTAGACGTCTGGCCTCACGTTCGATCCCAAGTATGCGATGACCGCCCCGCCCTCGCGGACGTAACGCTCGAGCGTCCTGAGCTCGGTGGCCCCGATGTCCGAGACGTTGGCGAGAACGACGACCGAGTAGCGCTTCCAATCGACGTCCGCGAGCAGATCGTCGGACCTTTCGACAGGCTCGAACGGCGTCACGCGACCCGTGACCGCGCCGGCACCGAGCGCGTCGTCGCGCGGTTGGAGCGCCACGCCGAGAAAGAAGGTCTCTCGGGCAAGCGGATCGACCGCGGGGTCTCCGTCGACGAGCAGGACCTCGATCTTCTCGTGGACACGAACGACGAGAAACCGCTCGTTGTCGACGACGAGACCGTCGCTCCGCACCTCGGCGACGACGGTGTGGTACCCCGCCTCGTCGAAGCGCAGAGGCAAGGAGCGCGTGACGAACCCGCCGGCCGGAACGCGGATGACCTCGCCGAGCTGAGCCTCGGTCTTCTCGGCACCGATATCGGGATCGACGCGCAAACTGAGGTCCAGGTTCTCGGCGTCTCGATCCGAGAAGTTGCGAACCGTGACGCGAATCTCGACCGGCACGTCCTTCGCGATGAGCTCCGGGTGAACGGAGAGCTCCGTCACGGCGATGTTGAGCTTGTCGTCATCGCTCGAAAGCTGCGCGAAGACGAGATCGATCGAGTCCTTCTGAAACCCGTCGAGAATCTGCCGGATCTCGGGAGAGCGCGGCCCGGTCTCACCGAGCCAGTCCTTGCGCTGAAGATCGGTGAAGAGAACGATATTGCACGGCTCGCGTTCGCCCGTCGGGCTGCGGAACTCGTTCGCCAGATCGTCGATCGCGCGTAGCGAGGTGACGAGGCGCACCGTGCGGTGATCGATCGTCAGCTGCTCGAGCGCGGTCTCGAGGTCCTTCCTCGCCTGGGGTGTCATCGCCCTCGGCGAGAGGAGCGGCAGCCCCGGGCTGTGCCCCATCGTCGTCGCGGCGACGCGGTCGGAGTCGTGGGTGCTATCGCGCGCCCTCTCGCCCCACGTCTCGCGGGGCCGCGAGCAGCCCCGCAGCGGGGCGTCGCGGTAGTCCATGCTGTAGGACTGATCGATGACGAGGATCCAGTTCTGGCCGCCCTCGGGATTGAGGAGCGGAGATTTGTCGAGCACCGGCCGCGCGATCGCGAGCACGAGAAAGAGCACGATCAGACAACGGATGATCAGGAGAAGGAGGTTCTGAATCTGCAGTCGTCGCTGACTCTTGCGGAGCGCCTTCAGGAGGAAGGTCATCGCCGCCCACTTGCGTCGGCGATAGCGGTGCCGGTTGATCAAGTAGATGATGATCGGCACCGAGACGAGCGCGGCGAGGCCGAGGAGCCCGGGATTGACGAACAAGCTGCCCATCAGCGTCTCTGGCTCCCCGCTCGCTTCGCGAGGTACGTCGAGAGCGCGACGTCGAGCTTGTCGCGCGTGTCGATCTGGACGTAGTCGAAGCGGTTGTTCCGACAGGTTCGGCGGAGCTTCTCGAGAAAGTCCTCGAGCTCGGCGAGATAGCCTTCGCGGAGCTGCCGCGGGTTCGCGAGGACGTCCTCGAGACCTTCGAGGCCTTCGAAGAGCGTCATGTTCGCGAACGGGAAGGTCAGCTCGTCACGGTCGAGCACGTGAAAGAGGACCACCTCGTGCTGGCGGTGACGCAGGTGCTTGAGACCCCGCTCGATGTGCTCGATCTCGTCGAACATGTCCGAGATGATCACGATGAGCCCTTTGCGCGTGATGCGGTCGGCAAACTCGTGGAGGATCGTCCCGATATTCGTTTTCGCCTTGAGCGTCGGCTGGCTCGCGACCTCGCAGAGCGTCTGCAGCTGCGTGCCGGCGGAGCGCGGCGAGACGTACTGGCGGACGGTCTCGTCGAAGACGGC
>CAYZGY010000504.1:1345-6238 GCA_964478085.1 uncultured Planctomycetia bacterium | reverse complement strand
ACTGGTCTCCTTCGGCGCGATCCTGCAATCTCTCGAGATGCCGAATCGTCAGGGGGCGATGTCCGAAATCACGCTCGGATTCGACGACCTCGCCTCGTACGAGGTCGAGCATCCGTACTTCGGCGCGACCGTCGGTCGTTACGCCAATCGCATCGCTCACGGCAAGTTCACGCTCGAGGGGGAAGAGTACACGCTCGCGACCAACAACGGACCGAACCATCTGCACGGCGGAAACGTCGGCTTCGACAAGGCGGTCTGGAGCTCCGAGACGACGGAGAAGGAAGAGTCCGCGGGCGTGATCTTTCGTCATACGAGCCCGGACGGCGACGAGGGATACCCTGGTTCCTTGGCGGCGGAGGTGACCTATCTCTTGGACGAAGACTGTCGCCTGACAATCTCGTACGCGGCGACTTGCGATGCTCCGACGGTGCTCAACCTCACCAACCACACCTACTGGAATCTCGCGGGGGCGGGTAGCGGTGTGGTCTACGACCACGAGTTGACGCTGTCGGCCGAGGAGTACCTGCCGGTCGACGAGGGTTTGATTCCGACGGGAGATCGCGTGCGCGTTTCCGGGACGCCGATGGACTTCACGACGATGCGTACGATCGGCGAGCGCCTCGCTGAGGTCGAAGGTGGCGGCTATGATCACTGCTACGTGCTCGCCGGTGAGCGTCGCCCCGAGGCCGTGCTTGCAGCAACCGTGCGCGAGCCTGCGAGCGGGCGTGTCATGCGCGTCCTGACCACCGAGCCCGGAATCCAGCTCTACACGGGCAACTTCCTCGACGGCGTCTCGGGCGCGAACGGGAAGACGTTCGACAAGCACGGTGCGCTCTGTCTCGAGGCGCAGCTCTTTCCGGACAGTCCCAATCAGCCGTCGTTTCCGAGCTCGGTGCTGCGGCCGGGGGAGACCTACCGTCAGACGACGGTGCACGAGTTCACGCTCGATTGAGTTCACGCTCGAGCTCGCTTTGGGGGGGAGCAGTCCGTTGATAAAGTGCTTCGACTTGGACAAGCGAGGCGATTCGACTTCTTCAACGGGCTGTTAGCTCGAGTTCCTGGTAGAGAGTTGATGCTCTTCGAGGGTGAGAAGAGCTCTCGCGCTACTGCGCGGAGCCGCAATTCGCGTAGACCTCACAGCCGAGGAACTCGGGCCCTTCGTCGAACCCGCACTCGAACGCCGTCGCTCCCGGGTGAGCGGGGCGGGGTCCGCGGCGGAAGAGGTAGTCGAGGAGGAAGACGATGTCGGTCAGGTTGACCTGGGAGTCGTCGTTGACGTCGGCGGACTCGATGCACGTGATGCCGATCGCGCCTTGGAAGAGATATCCGACGATCGTGACCGCATCCGAGACGTTCGTGTCGCCGTCGTCGTTCGGGTCGGCGCGATGAAACGGGATCATCTCGCATTCGTCGAGCAGCCCGTCTCCGTCGGAGTCCGTGGCTGACTCGTCGGCGAGCTCACATTCGTCCGGTCGACCGTTCTCGTTGCAGTCGAGGCTGCTTCCGAAGTCGATGTCGCAGGAGTCCACGACGCCGTTGCCGTTGCAGTCGCGATCTCCGAGAAGGTCGAGACAGTCCTCGCTGACGGCGCGGGCTCGCAGCTGTCCAGCGGACCAAGCGCCGGTCGTGGAGCCCCCGTCGGTGATCTGGCAGTAGACCCAGAAGTCGCCTTCGGGAGTTTCCGCGGTGTTGATCACGGCAAACTCGAAGTTCGCGGGCGTGTGGCGTGTCGTGGCGATCGCGAAGCTCGATTCGTCGAGTTCACGGGTCTCCGAAAAGTAGACGGTGACCCACATCTCGTTTCCTTCGGGGTCACTGGCGGTCCAGAAGACTTGGAACAGGTCGAGCGCGTGTCGGATATCGACGCCACCTTCGGGCGGAGTCCGGACCTCGACGACCGGAGGCTCGTTGGACGGGGGATTGATCGCCACTCGATACGAGGGACTCAGATCGCCGTCCCGACCGAATACGCGGACGTAGTACCAGCCTTCGGGGCGCCCCTTGAGCGAGATTCTCTCGAAGTTCTCGTCGGTCGAAGATGCTTCGAGCGTGGCACCGTCGTCGTCGAGGAGCTCGAGGTCGACGTTTCCTCGCGCGTGGTCGAAGTCGACCCGAACGAAATCAGCGCCCGTGCCGATGTCGTTCGAGTAGAAGCGGAAGTAGTCGACGTCGTTCGAGGAATCGAGCGTCAGTCCCGCGTGAGTGAACTTCGGATTCGAAGGTCCGACGTGGGCGCTGTTCGGCGCTCCGACCTTGAGCTCGCGCACGGCCTCGGGGAGATCGTTCGGCTCGTAGACATCAGGTCCGATGTCCGGCGGGTTTCCGAGCGTGAAGGGGACGAGCGCGACGTTGTTCGATTCGTCGCTTTCGAGCACGTGATCGAGCGGATCGACTTCCGACTCGATCCAGTAGTGCCCGTCAGGCACTCCCGTGATGTCGATAAACTGCCCTTCGATGCTCTTGTCGTACACATCGACCCAGCCGACGGAGAGCCCCTGAGTCGTCGAGCCGCAGCTGATGAAGCGTGGGTCGACAGGGAAGCCCGGTAGAGTCGGATTGAAGACCTCGAGATCGATGATGCAGAAGGTCTGTTTCGTTCCTTCGGCGACGATTTCTCCGACGCCTTCATCGCCGACGCGACGACGCAGTCGATACTCGGCCCAGTCGTCGAAGTGGATGTGCTGGTGATCCTCGTGGAATTGAAATCGTCCCGCTTCCCGATCGTAGAACGAGCCGTCCTCGTTGAAGACGCGTTGGCGGACCGTCTGGGTGCCGTCTGCGTGCGAAGGCAGAACACCGTACAGGTAGAGCGGTCCCGTGCCGACATTTGCGGTGCCGTTCGAGAGATTGAGCAGGCGGCGGACGCCCTTACGCTCGACTACGGTGTCGTAGAGGAAGATCGGCGGCACGACGATGTCGGGCAGCAGATCTCCTTCGCGAGGCTCGTCCTGCGAATCGAGGGGGACCGCGAGAAAGCACGCGATCAGCAGCGCAGCCGCACGGAATCCGAACGGAATTTCAAGAAAGCATCGGAGGCTGTGTGCTCGCATCGCTTCGATCGATCTTCACGCCGTCGCGTCGTGTCAGCCTGAGTGTCGAGACGGGGCTCGAGGGGATTTTCGGCTGCCGGATACGGCGTTCGGTGCTTGTTCTCGCTGTGTGCTCTCCACAGAGAGGCGTAGGTCGGCCAATCCAACGGTACGGCTCCGGTCCATCGGGGTCAAGCCGCGTGGCACGATCGGAGTCGGAGAAGGCCGAAATCTGGCTCAGAGCGTCTTCAGGTAGGCCAACAAGTCCCGAAACTCGGCGGGTGAGAGCTTCTTGGCCTCCCCGTGGCGGCTCTTCGGGTCGTGTTTGGCGAAGACCTCCTCGAGCGTGCGTGCGCGCGAGTCGTGTAGCCAGCGGAATCGATCGCGGACACCACGCAGAGACGGGGGGTTGTACTCGCGGCGACCGTCGTACTCGTCGAAGACGCCGACGTCCTTGAGGGCCTCGACGGTCAGATGCTCACCCTTGTGGCAGGTCTCGCATTTCGCGCTCGAGAAGAGCTCTCGCCCTCGAGCTGCGTCGCCACCCAGGTCCTCGTTCTCCCCCGTCGGCTGCGGCGATCGCAGCGTCTCGAGGAAGGAGACGACGTGCCGAACGTCCTCTTCCTCGGGCGCATGATCGACCGCCATCGTCTTCTTCATCGAAGAGCGAAGCTGATCCTCGAGGCGCTCGAAGCGTCCGACCCAGGACCACGGCCCCGTCGCCGTCACGCCGTGGAGTGCGGGGGCCTTTTTCGCCAGGCCTTCGCCGTCGGAGTGCGTGTCGAAGCGGTGACCCTCCGAGCCCCCATCGGGGTGACACGAGTGGCAGCTGTACCACCCGTCGCGCGAGCGCTTCGAGTCGAAGAAGACGCGTGCGCCCAAGTGTTCGGTGGTCGTCGCTGGGCGCGGGCCGAGCCGCAGAGAGCGGAGGACGCGTCGAGCATCGACGTCGACGACATCGATGCGATCGTCGAGCGAGCAGAGCACGTACGCGAGCTTCCCCGTCGGGTCCGTCACCACTGCGACGGGTCGATCACCGACGTTGACGCTCGGCAGGGCGATCTCCCGTGTCAGCGGATCGGTCGTCTCGTACCAAGGGCTGCCGTCGCTCGTGTCCTCGGTTCGCGTCGGGATGAGCAAGAGTCGATCCGTCCCGCCGCTCGGGACGAGGATGCGACCCGAGGCGCTCAGTGCAGGACGACCCGGGTCGCCGTTGGCACGCTTTCGCTGATCGAAAGGGACGATCCACTCGTTGACGCCCGAGTCGGGCACCTCGACTCCGTAAACGAGGCGCGTCTTCTGTTCTTCGGTCTTCTGCTCGAGAGCTCGCGGAGCCGCGAGGTCGGCGAGTGCGATGCCCGAGACGCGATTCGACATCACGAGACCCCAGACGATCATCTGCGGATCGATGGTGACCGCTGTCGGTTTCAGCGGATGGGCGACGAAGACTCGGTCGTCGCGCACGAGAAGTCCACCGAGATTGAGAGCACGACCCGCTGCGAGCGCGTGCGTTCCGAGGCGCTTCTTCTGAGCGAGATCGAGGAGGGCGATCTCCGATCGACCCGCGACGACGAGCCGCGTACGCTCGTCGTTCGCCCAGGCGAGATGGCGGGCGCCTTCGACCGCGGCGTGTCGTCCGACGATCGCGCCGCTCTCGACGTCGATCTCCTCGACGACACCCTCGGCTCGGGAAGCGAGGAAGAGACGTGATCCGTCGACAACTTCCGTGAACAGAAGATCGTCCGGTCGGCGGGAGACGCCGACGCGTCGCGAAGCGAGAAGCTCGAAGCGTTCCTCTTTTCCGAGCTCGATGTCGAGGAGCGCGATTTCGTGGTGATGCTCGAGACTGACCGCGACCCGGAAC
>CAYZGY010000504.1:0-1335 GCA_964478085.1 uncultured Planctomycetia bacterium | reverse complement strand
GCTCTCACCCTTGGAGACGAGAGACAGCGCGACGTTGCGCGGGAAGGATCCCTCGGGCAGAGCGAAGTCGCCGACGACGCGCGACGTCTTCGTGTCGACGCTCGTCACGCTCGCGCGTGCGGAGTTCGCGGTGAACAGCCAACGGCCGGAATCGTCGATGGCGATGTCGAGCGGATAGCGTGGCGAGGACGTTCCGACGGACGGGTCGACGAGGTCGTCGTTTCGCGGGTCCTTCGTAGATCGGCGCCCGTAGGAGTCCTCCTTCCGTCCGTAGGCAGGATCTTCCGCGCGAACGAGGGACCCGATCATCGCACAAATCAGGATGCTCGAGGTCGAAAGAAAGGACGTCAGCCGCATGGTCGCTCGTGGTCTCTCGGATCTCCGGAAAGGCCAGGTCGCTCGTTCCACCGTCTACCGAACGACGTCGCCAATGAGACATTTTGCCCGATTCCACGGCCGAGTTCGCTCAGAAGATACAAAACCCGACAAATCCGGGCTCGTAGCTCTCGACGGCTTCTTCGAAAATCGACTCGTCTCAACACGAAAAGCGGAGGTTTGCGATGTCGTGTCGACTGGCCGTTCTGGTTTCCCTGTTCTCGTTCGTCCTCGTCGGTCCGGGCTCTCGCGCACTCGACGCCCAGGCTCCGACGATCGGCCGCTACGTGCCTTCGTCGGTGCAGATGTACGGCGCCTATCGTTCGAACCCGGCAGGAGATCGGCTCTCGAAGCCTTTCGAGGACGCGTTCACGCGATTGGTCGAGTCGGGCATCTTTCGCGACATCTTCGATCTCGCGACGATGGAGCTGAGCGAGGACGATCGGCACGAGATCGGTGGCGTGATCCTGCGTGTCGTCGAGATTCTCGGTGGGCCGGATTGGGAGCAGCTTCTCAGCACGGAGGTCGCGTTCGGATTCCGCTTCGCAGGGCTGCCGCATCAAATGCTCGTCTTCCGTGTTCCAGAGGCGGATCTCTCGAAGCGTCACGACGAGCTGCACAAGCTTCTCGAGGATTTGGCCGAGTTCGCGCCCGACGACCTCTACGTGACGAAGACGAAAGACGAAGGCGCGACGTTGTCTACGCTTCGCTCGGACGGCGTGCCGATGTCGTTCTCGGCCGTTTCGAAGAAGGACGCGGTCGCTCTCATCTTGGCTCCGGATCGCGGTCTCGTGAACGGTTTCATCGAGCTCGTCGACTCGAAGGACGCGGCGGACTCGATCGTCGAGAGCGAGAAGTTCCGTGCGGCTCAGTCAGACCTGCCCAAGGACTCGTACTTTCACTTCCTCTTCGATCTCGACGAGTACCTCGGTCAGTTCCAGGGGCTCCTCGCGATGGGCG
>CAYZGY010000503.1:0-6258 GCA_964478085.1 uncultured Planctomycetia bacterium | reverse complement strand
CGTTCGGTGGTCGCCCGCCGGCCCACGTGTCGCGAATGAATGTGCTCATGTTCGGAAGCGCGAGCGACATCATCGCACGCAGCTCCTCGAATCGTCGGACGACATTGTCTCGGTGCAGTGCGCCCCCGGCGAAGAAGTGCTTCTGCGCACGGTCGCCGAAGCGCACGCGGAACTCAGGGTTTCGACGCAATGCCGAGTAGAGAACGTCGAGTGGAACCGAATTCGAGCCGCCCGGTGTCTTGAAGGAGTCGGTCAGATCAGCGCTTCGCCAACCGAACTCGAGATCCCAGGGATAGAAACGCCACGCGCCGAAGCGACCATCCGAACGCTCCCTTCCCGCGACCCAGTTGTTGTGCGGCCAATCGCGAATGCGCGTGTACCCCTGAATGATCAGGTAGTCGATGAACGCGTCGAGATCGAGTCGTCGTGCGATCTCCGCGTAATTCGCGGCATTCGTGAGATCCCGCAGGCTCGCGAAGTCGAGCAACCCCTCGAAGGAGTGCTGGTCACCGTCGCGCACGTCGAAGTAGTACGGCGACGCGAAATCGCGCGGTGGATCCGCGGGCGTCCCCGAGGCCTGCCACTTCGTGACGACGTCCCAGTCTTCATCGCTGCCGAACTTCTCGCGGAAGAGATGCTCACCGTATCGCTCGGCCGGATTGTAGTAGCCGTTGTTCTTGAGCCGACCGTTGATGAAAAGGTGCACGACGGAGCCGAGACTGACGACGTTGCCCATGTCTCCGAAGAGCCGTCGACCGAGCTCGTCCCTGATGAATGGGTTGCTCGAGTCGTTGTAGCCTCCGCGCAGGTGAAGCACGCTGTGGCGCTCGATGGGTGACGTGTCGATGAGCGGATACGAGAACTCGTCGTCGCTGTCGTAGCGATTGCGCGCGTAGATACGAAAGCTCCACTTCGCGTTCGGATTCCGCCCGATGGTCCGTCGTCGGTACGAGCTTCCGTGGAGACGAATCCCCGCGTCGCGCTGGACGCCGACGCCGATTGCCGGATCGAGGAACTCGACCGAAACCTCGCGTTCGGCCTCCATTCCGCGAAGGAGCGGATCCTCGTAGAGGCCACCGTCGGTGCTGAAGACGCTGACCGGATCTCCGACAATCGAGACGACGTCGAGCGAGCGGATCGCGGCGTTCACCGAACGGAAGTAGCTCTGCGTGTCGATGTTCGTCTCGAGGAATCCGGGTCGGTAGGCGAGCGCGCGCAGGACGCTCCTCGAGTTGATCCGGATCGGGCCGTTGTAGACCGAGCCCCGTGTCGGCGTCGGCTCCGAGCCGTCGAGCGTGTAGCGGATCGTCGCGTCCGGTGTGTCGCTCGTGATGACGACGTCGAAGCTCGCATCGTAGAATCCGCGATCGACACTGAAGCGTGTGTCCCTCACACGCGACGCGAGGCCACTACCGTTCGGCGCGCCAGGAGTCGGTGAGGTGAAGAATCCGTAGTCGTGATCGGTCGCCGCGACGCGCGCTTCGAGCGACGGGACGAGAAGGAAACGATCGGCGCTCGCCGCGGAGTTGATCCCGTGGATCGCGAGGACGTTCCTTCCCGCACGCAAGAGGTCTCGGCGATCGTCGAGATCGATCTCGAGAAAGCCGCGCACCGCGAGGAGGTCGGTTCGATTCATCGTCGCCACGTCGTCGTAGTCTGGCGTGCCCGCGATGTTCTCTCGCGCGACCTCGGCACCGTTGAGGTAGGCGACGAACGCGTCGTCACAGCGCATCCAAAGCGTCAGCGCCTCGACGTCCGGCGGATCGTCGACAAAGAACGGGACACGTACGAGCGCCGCGGCGCTTTGACCGCGGAGCCTCTCAGAGAGATCCGTCTCGAACGCGCCGACGAAGGGGCCGCGCGTGTCGACGTCGTAGCCGACTCCCGCACGCGTCGAGCTCCACGACGAGTCGACAAAGAGCGGGTCGTGCCAGGCCGGATGGATCGCCTCGGTGGCAACGAGAACCCGAGCGTCGCTGCGGGGCGAAACGAGCTCGCGGACGAGCGTTGCGTTCCCGAGTCGACCGAACGAGATATCGCTTCGCTGCGCCGGGAAGGCCGGAGCGGAGAGGATCGTCCTCCCATCGGGTGCCACGAGAGCGAGAAACTCGCCGCGGTCGTCGACGCGAAAGTTCGTGTGGAGCTCGCCCTCCGCGTCTCGACGATCCTTCCCCGACGCGAAGACGACGAGACACGCGCCAGGCTCGAGCGTCACCGCGGGAAACGGCCACCGTTCGAGATCGTTCGAGTCGTCGGTGAGAAAGTACCCAGCGAGGTCGATCGCCTCGCTCGAGTCGCTGCAGATCTCGATCCAGTCCGGAGTGTCTCCGTCCTCGTCGAAAAGTCCCGACGAGTTCGATGCGAGCACCTCGCTGATGAACACGTCTTGCGCGCCCGCGACACCGCACAGGATGAGCGATGTGAAAACGACGATCCAAAACCACGCGAAACGTGACACGCGCCAAAACCTCGAAACCCGCATCGACTCTTGCAGCCGCCGCCTGAACCCCCCGACACTCTCGTCAGAGGCAGCTGACTGACGACGAACCGACTCGTCCTCTGAGCACCCATTCTCGGGCATCGCCGATGAACATTCCTCGTTTTTCTCTCCTCCGCGTGCGCGCCGCATCCCTCACGCTCGTCGAAAAGCTCGGTAGGCTCTGATCGTCGCCTCGCTCGCTCCTCCTCCCCCCTGTTCTTGTTGATCCTTCTTCGGCGCCCCGATAGCTTCATTCGGAATCCGAAGGGTCTCGGGGCAAAAGCGAATCACGAACACGGAAGTCCTCATGCTCGACCATCCCGAATTCTATCCTGTCCTCAATCGTATCGACTGGCGCGGCGCCGATTCGGCTTTCACCCGAAAGGTCTACGAAGGAAACGCCGGCTCGCACGGGCTGCTCGTCAGTTACGGCGTCGTTACCGAAACGACGAACGAGTACATGACGAAGGAGTACATGACGAAGGAGTACATGACGAAGGAGTACATGACGAAGGAGACGCTCGCGGCGGATCGCATCGATCCAGAGCAGATGCACAAGGTCGCGATCAAGAATCTCGCCCAGCGAGAGGGTCGACCGAAGTGGCGAGTCGAAGAGATCGGCGGGGCGAAGTGCCTGACGCGCGCCGGCGATGAGCTGACCGCGGCCGACCTCCTCTATCCCCCCTTCCTCGCGAAGGCCTGCGAGGATTTCAAGGGACGACAGGTCTATCTCGCCATTCCGAACCGTTTCGTGATGATCCTCGGGACGAAAGCGCTCGACCTCGCCGAAGGCGCCGCCGGCATGTTCGCCGAAGCTGTCGAGGAGAAGGGCCCGGCACTGACGCCCGTCGTCTTCGAGGTTCGAGAAGGGAAGCTCGTCGGTGACGTCCCTGTCCCCGAAGACGCCGGAGAGCTCGGCGCCGACGACAGCACGGGAAAGCTCAGCGAGGCGGTGCTCTACGGTCCTTGGGCCACCTTCGATCTCGTGGCCGGCATCGATGGCAACGTCGACAAGAAGGAGGTCATCGCGTTCGTCCAGGAGCTGCAGAAGGCCGTCGAGACGAGCTCGCCGATGATTCAAGGAATCCTCGGCCCTTCGCTTCTCAGCCCCGAAGGCATCATGGAGCGCATCGAGGAGATCAACCTCTCCCCGCCCGAGCTTCTCGCGGGCGCATCCATCGCGATCGCGGAAGATCTTCCCGACCATGCTCGACGCGAGTACATCGAGATGTGTCTCGAGCTCGGGCACGGCGTCGCCGCTGCGTCGGGCGGCTTCCTCGGCTTCGGGAGCAAGGTGAGCAAGGACGAGAAGAAGGCTCTCGAGTTCATCCGCTACGTCTTCGAGAACCCTCCGAGCGCCGACTGAAGATAGCGATTCACGACCTCGAAACGCCGCACTCGAGCCCGTGGTACGGCGTGATAATGCTCCTCAACGCCTCGCACGAGTTCCGAGTTGCCGAGCGTGACCGCACGCTTCAGCCGGCTGCGAAGCCGGAAGAGTGAGTGGCATCGACTTCGATACGACGCAACATCTCGTGCTCGACCGCCGATTCGACGATGGCCCGAAATGCGGTCCCTCGAGAGTCTTTGCGTAAAGAAATAGAGGTATTTCGGAGAAGAATCCGTGCCTTCGGTGAACGAAGGCCATCCTCGTCGTAGAATGTCCCCATGGAACATACGATCGATCTAACTACAACCAGCATCACCGACTTCTGTCGGTCCTACGCCAAGGGGCGTATCTCGTCCGAGCGTCTTCTCAGCCTCTCCTACCACGTTCTCAGCGAGCTCGAGCTCGACGACGAAGGCAAGATCGGATTCCTCCTCGAATCCATCGACGAGACGAATCTCGAGGCGCTCGCGGAAGCCTGCGCCGAGAGTCAGTGGCACGGCAAGCGTGGCGACTCGTTCAAGGTCGCGAACATCGTCAAGCTGAACCGATCCCGCACCGTCGACGGCCTCGAGAACACGCGCGTGCCTTACGAGTTCGTTCGAAACCTCGGGCGGGCTATTCGCTGATTCGCTGATTCGCTGATTCGGCGATTCGCTGTTCGCGCGTTCGGGCAAGATCGGGGGAAACAGGTTCTACGAAGACTCGGGTTCGCGAGGCGCGACCCAGTCCTCGACGAGCTCGAAGAGGCGGCGGTCTCCGTGGTCTTCGACTCGAAGGTCGTATCCGCACGTCTCGGCAATACGCTCGAGCATGACCTCGACCGTCGCTCCATGGAATCGCAGTGACACGGCCCCCCCGACCCCGGCTCCGAGACGTACGTTTCGCTCCCCCATCCGTCCGATGACCTGGCAAAGGACACGAATGTCGCAGCGGTCGGCAACGAACGAACCGCTACACGCCACTCGGTCCAGCGTCACGCGACGATCGGAGAGATCTCGCACCTTGAGGCCGGCTTGCTCGCCGATCCGATCGAGAGCATCTCGCCAATGCACCTCGTGGAGGACGAGCGTGCAAAGCTCGTAATCACCGGAACCGCAAAGGACGTCGTGGTCTTGCTGCAGCTCGTTGATCCATTCGACGATCGCGTAGGGTGGCACGTCCACCGCAAAAACGTCGAGCTCGCCCGCGAGTGGGGAGTCGACAAGCTCGTACGCCTCCCGCGCAGCTGCGCGGATCTTCCACTGCCGCGCGAGACTCTCGACTTCCTCGTCGAAGCCGGTCTCCCCGGTCTCTTCCACTCGAAGGTGAGCCAAGAGATCGATGTGACGTTCTGCCGACTCGCCCGCGGCATCGCCTCAGTCACCCACGAGGAGCCGGGCCACATCGACTGGGGAGAGGAATGGTCGAGCTCCTGGGTCATCGGAGACGAGTTCTATTGCCGAGGCGCCGCGTGGTGGTGGAACTCTGTCCGCCGGGATGACGGCACGTACTCCGACCGCGCTGCCGGGCTCGAGGAGATCGATCGCCTCGAGCGCGAGCTACGTGAGATCGACGAGGTCGCCTTCGAGTTCGACGAGGTCGCCTTCGAGTTCGACGAGAACTTCTGGCCTTGCGCCCTGAAGCTCTTTCGCCCCGACGGGCCGGACGAGGGCGACGGCGAGATGCGAGGAGGAAACGTGCTCGACGGCGCGGCAGTCCTCGAACGCGGAATGTACTGAATTTCCGGCGTCCGCCGCAAAAGGCCCGGCCGATCGCGCAAAAAAACCGCTCTCTGCCAACGATTCATTGAACAAAACACGCCCGATGCCCCATACTCAAGGTGTGCTTAGGGTCAACCGAGCAGTTGCGGTGGGTGCAGCCTCGAACGGCGACTCGCCGCTGTGCGATGGACGCGATGCCCGAAAAGGGCAGCGGCCGACGGGACGCAGAATGAACTCAGAACGACGCGACGACGGCGAACGCCGCGAACAGTACAGCGATGCGAGTCGCATCCTCGACGGCCACCTGCGCGAGTTTCTCGACACGGTAGCGCAAGACCTCATCGAGGCGGACAACATCGGCGGCAACCCTTACCTCGACGGCGTCAACGCCGTGATCGAACGCCATGCGGCACACGCGATGTCGGTCTACCAGCTCGGCGCCGCGGTCGAGCAAGGCCTCCGCAGCGTCATCCCAGCACCCGAGGCGCATCCCACCACGACCCACATCAAGATCATCGAGGCGAGCCCGGCCGAGTGCGAAGACGTCGTCAACGAGTGGCTCTCGAGCCGCGACTCGATCGACGTGATCTCGGCCTCGACCGAGCACCGGGACGGCAGAGCCTACTGCACGCTCGTCTTCCGAGAATTCGACCCGGACGCTGGGGATGAAGACACGGACGAGAGTGCCG
>CAYZGY010000502.1:4419-6262 GCA_964478085.1 uncultured Planctomycetia bacterium | reverse complement strand
GTTTCCACTCGCGATGAATACGAGCAAGACTGTGACGCCGAGCCCCACGACGATGCCGGGAAGGATCACGCCGACCGAATGCGTAGGTCCGAGCGGCACGTCCATGCGGTGCGTCAGCATGACGCCGAAGAGGAACAAGATGAGGATTCCACCGATGTAAACGAGCACCTGCACGAAGCCGAGGAAGTCGGCGCCGAGGAGCAGGTAGAAGCCCGCGACACAAGCGAGCGTCGTCAGGAGCCAGAAAGCCATGTGGACGATCTGACGACTGAAGAGAATCATCACGGCCGAGACGGTCGCCGTACCGGCGAGGACCCAGAAGGCCCCATCGGCGAAAGTTCCCTTGTGAAGGAACGCGAAGATCGAAGCCGCGACGATCGCCCCCGTGACGCCGCCGAAACCGAAGCGCACCGGGCCGCGCGTCAGCATGGCCATGCAGCAGGTTCCGAGAGCGACGATCGCGAGCAGCCAGAAGATGCGGTTCTCGAAGCCGATTCCGTCCGCGCTGACGAGGAACTCGTAGAACCCGGCGACGACGCCGACGATGAAGACCGACTCGAGGATCCACCACGACCGACGACCCGCTGCCAGCGCGACTCCGAAGAAGAAGAACGCGAAGAGCATGACGAGTCGGAGGATCGGGCTCTCGACTCCGATCAGGTAGAAGCCGGCCTCGATGAAGCACCAGGCGAAAATCGCCCGCACCCACCACCAGAAGCCCCGGAAGAGATTGGCGACGTTCTCGAAATCGCCGGTCCCGAGCGCCGCACCGACCTTCTTCGAGAACAGGTAGGTCCGAACGAACGAGATGACGATGAGGCCGAGCCCGACCAGCTGCACGGTCAGGTAGAGGAGAAAGAAGAATCCCTCGACCGCGAACTCTGAAAGCCAAACGATGAAATCGACGATGCCAGTCATGCTACTCGCCTCCCTCAGCCTTCTTCGCGGCCTCGGCGGCTAAGCGAGCTTTTTCCTTTTCCGCAGCAGCCTTCGCCTTCTTCTCCTCGGCGCGGCGATCGTTCTCGAGACGAGCCGCGTAGACGAACTCTTCGTCGGCCTCGGTGTACACCTCGTCGGTGAGGAGGTTCTTCTCCATCATCGTGCGGTCGGTCGAGTGGTAGTCGAACTCGGGTCCGAGCCAGATGCACTTCGGAGGACACGGCTCTTCACAGAGCCCGCAGAAGATGCAGACCGTGTAGTCGACGGTGAACTTCGTCAGCGTCGCCTTCTGCCCGCGGTAGCCACCCTCGTAGGTGCCGTCGGAGCCACGGAATCCCTCGATGTAGATGCAGTCGACGGGACAGATGTCCGAGCACTTCCAGCACATCACGCACTTCTCGGTCTCGAGATAGTGAATGCCGCGATGCCGAGGAGGGATGACGTCCTTCTCCTTCGGGTACTGGATCGTACAAAGCGTCTTCTTGTACGTGAGGAAGTACTTCAGCGTGATGGCCATGCCGATGCAGATCGACTTGCCCACGCGGAATATGTCTGAGAACCAACGACCCATTTTACGTCTCGAGTCTGAAGCCTAACGTACGTCTTTAGCGATCCGTCTTGAACGATCCGTCTTGAACGATCCGTCTCTAACGACCCGTCTCGACCGCGATACCGAAGCCGAAGAACGTGCTGCCTTGCGACATCAGCTCCCAAACGACGGAGCCGATGAGACAGGCGATCGAAATCGGCATGAGGACCTTCCAGCACAAGTACATCATCTGGTCGAGACGTACGCGCGGTAGGGTCCAACGAATCCACATCTGGACGAAGACCAGGGCGAATGCCTTCGAAAGGAACACGCCGACCTTGATCAGCATGCCGAGGCCCTTCATCGCCGTCGTCG
>CAYZGY010000502.1:0-4409 GCA_964478085.1 uncultured Planctomycetia bacterium | reverse complement strand
CGAGTCCGATCTGATCGATCCAGAAGATTCCGGTCCACCAGCCACCGAAGAAGATCACGACTCCGATCGCCGCGACGAGGTACATCGCCGCGTACTCCGCGAGGAAGAAGAGCGCGAAGCGGATACCCGAGTACTCGGTGTGGAATCCGCTGACGAGCTCCGACTCGGCCTCGGGGAGGTCGAACGGCGCGCGCTTACACTCGGCGAGGCTCGCGATGAAGTAGGTGATCGAGAGGACGAGGATGAACGGGTTGCGGAAGAGGTTCCAATGCCAGATCCAGCCAGTCTCCTGGATGCCCTCGACCGTCGTCTGGTAGCCACCCTGCTGGTTGACGATCTCGACGAGCGAGAACGAACCGCAGGAGACGATGACCGTGATGAACGCGATTCCGATCGGAATCTCGTAGCTCACCATCTGCGTCGCCGTACGAATCGTCGCGAAGAGCGACCACTTGTTGTTCGACGACCAGCCCGCCATGATGACGCCAAGGACCTCGACGGCACCGACCGCGGCGATGAAGAACAGCCCGAGGTCCATGTCGGACGCGATGAGCTTGTCGCCGAAGGGCAGCGGAACAAAGCGAATCAACACACCCGTGAAGACGATGATCGGCGCGATGATAAAGAGCGGCCGATCCGCGAGCTTCGGGATGATGTCTTCCTTCGTCGTCAGCTTGATACCGTCCGCGATCGTCTGCAGGAGTCCGTGAGGTCCGACCTCCATCGGGCCGAGACGGCACTGCATGTGCGCGGAGACCTTTCGCTCGCTCCAAACGGCGCCGAGAGCGAAGAGGTTGATGAAGCCGAAGACCATTCCGACCGTGATCAGAAGACCACCGAGGGTCAGCAGCCATTCGGGAATAACGTAGGCGCTGAACGCGGTCGACAGCAGGTGCGCGATGTAGAGGCTTCCCTGCTCGCCGTTGGTGTGCCAGTGATTCTCGAGCTGCTCGACCGTCGGCGGCGGCTCGACCTGGATCTCGCCCTCACCGGCAGGGGCAGCGTCCCCCGCAGCCGCGTTTGCCTCGGCGGCAATCGCTTCACTGGGCGCGGCAGCCGTATCGGCAAAGAACGCTCCGATCGTCAACGCTGCGAGTACGCAGACGAAGAACCGAAACGACTTGGATTGTTGAAGCACGAGGAGCCGACTCATCGATCGACCTCCCCGAGGACAATATCGAGGCTTCCGATGATTGCCACCAAATCAGCCAGCATGCAATCGCCCTTCGAAACCAGATGGTCGAGGACGCTGATGTTGCAGAAGGAAGCGCCGCGCGCCTTGCAGCGGTACGGCTGGTTCGTGCCGTCGGACACGACGTAGAAACCGACGTCACCGCGCGCACCTTCGACCTTCGCGTAGGCCTCGCCCTTCTTGGGCTTGACCGCGCGGAAGGCCTTCTTGTCGCAAAACGGACCGTCGGGGATATCCTTGATCGCCTGGCGCACGATGCGAATCGACTGGCGCATCTCTCGCATGCGCACGTGGTATCGATCCCAACAGTCGCCGAGCTGTCCCATCTCGCCCGAGCCGACGGGAATGTCGAACTCGAAGCGATCGTAGATGCCGAAGGGCTGATCCTTGCGGACGTCGCGCGCGACTCCCGATCCGCGGAGCGACGGGCCCGTCACGCCGAAGTTGATCGCGGTCTCCTTCGACATGACTCCGACATTCGCCGTGCGCGAGATGAAGATCCCGTTGTACGAGAGCAGGTTGTCGTACTCGTCGAGGATCTTCGGATCGAAGTAGTCACAGAACGCTTCGATGTCCGCGAAGATCTCGTCGGTGATATCGAAGGTCACTCCACCGACGCGAACGTAGCTGTAGTTGAGGCGCTGCCCGCAGACCTTCTCGAAGATCTTCAGGAGTCGCTCACGATCGCGGAAGGCGTAGAGGAACGGCGTGATCCCGCCGAGGTCGAGGGCGTAGGTCCCGAAGGCGAGGAGGTGGCTCGCGATGCGATTGAGCTCACCGACGATCACGCGGATGTGCTCCGCGCGCTCGGGAACCGTCACACCGAGGAGCTTCTCGACCGCCAGGGCGTAGCCCCAGTTGTTCATCATCGCGCAGAGGTAATCCATGCGATCCGTGTACGGGACCACCTGGATGTAGTTGTTGCCCTCGGCGCACTTCTCGAAGCATCGGTGCAGGTAACCGATGTGCGACTGCGACTCGAGCACGAGCTCCCCGTCGGTGCGAATCACCACTCGAAACACGCCGTGCGTGCTCGGGTGCTGCGGCCCCATGTTGAGGAGCATCTCCTCGGTCTTGATCTTAGACCCGGATTGGACTTCGGAAGCCGTGGTCGACATGTGTTTCTAGGAGGAAGAGATCCCTTAATAGATGACGTTCTTGAGACCGTGATACGTCTCTGGGATCACGTAGTCTTTGCGGAGCGGATGACCGACCCAATCCTCGGCACAAAGGATGCGGATCAGGTTGTGATGTCCGACGAAGTTGACGCCGACCAGATCGAACGTCTCTCGCTCGTGCCAGTCGGCCGCGCGCCAGATGTTCTCGACGGTCGGAACGTCGGGCCGGCTTCGAGGCAGGTGAACCTTGACCGTCGCGACGTGCTTGTTCGCGACCGACTCGAGGTTGTACGCGACCTCGATCTTGTCGTCGTCGGGATAATCGATACCCGTGATGCAGACGAGAAGGTCGAGATCGAGCCGCGAATCGTCGTGACAGAACTTCGCGATTTCGTCGAACTTCTCGGGCTTGACGACGGCGAAGGAGTCGCCGACGACGCCCTGACCGACCTCGCCGAACTCGTCGGGGAAGGCTTCTTGAATTAATGCGAAGATCTGCTCGCTCGTGCGCTTGGCCATCTGTCGTACTTGCTCGACTGGACTCGGTCTGAAAATCGCTGCTGGTCGGGGTGAATCGATCGCCGGTACTGAACATCTCTGCTGGTTGGGGTGAATCGATCGCCTTCGGCGATCGAGAGGGGGCTTCCCGAAAGCCCCCTTCATTACGTCGGCTGGTAGATTTCCGGCTTGGTCGTTCGACGCGTGCGATCCATGATCTTCTCACGCTTCATGAGCTTCTGGACTTTGAAGAGTCCCTCGAGCAGCGCTTCCGGACGCGGCGGACAACCCGGGATGTAAACGTCGACGGGAATGAGCAGATCGACGCCCTTGACTACGTGGTAACCGTACTTCACGTACGGGCCACCGCGGATGACGCAACCGCCCATCGCGATCACGTACTTGGGCTCGGGCATCTGATCGTAGAGTCGCTTGACGCGCGGGCCCATCTTGTGGCTCACGGTGCCGGCGACCACCATCAAGTCCGACTGACCCGGCGTCGCGCGGAAGGGACCCGATCCGAAGCGGTCGAGGTCGTACTTCGCAGCGCCCGTCGCCATCATCTCGATCGCGCAGCAAGCGAGACCGAAGGTCATGGGCCACACCGAGTTGGCGCGCGTCAGGTTGATGAGCTCATCGACCGCGCCGAGGAAGACGAAGTCCTTCGTCAGCGGATCGGGATTGCGATTCTGGATCTCTTGGGTCATGAGGCTTTACGGCTCTCGTTTTGTGGGGCTTGAAGGCCCTCTCGAGTGGCCTTTCAGGGACCGCTCCGGAAGGGGTTTCCGGCCACCACCGGAACGTCGCCAAATGCTTCTGCGATCAAGTGCTACCGCGGTCGCAGCAACCTGCGCAAATTACTCGATGTCTCGTTTTCGCGCACCACCTCGCTCAACCGACTTCGTGGGGCATATTGTCGCAGGGTTCCCGTTCTTCCACCGAGCACAGAAAAACCCGCAGACACCGTCGGAATGCCCCGGCGGCGAACGATCTTTTCAGGTCCCGACGAGGTTCTATCCAGCCCGTCGAGATGACTCACCAATTCTCTTACGCGGCGCCGACTTCCGCCGGGGCATCCGCCCCGGCCGAACTTGCGACAGCCGAACTCCCGACAGCCGAACTCCCGACAGCCGAACTCGCGCCACGATCGAGCTCGCGATTCGTGCGATCCGCGCGTTCGGCCGCCTGCGCCGCGTGCAACTTCATCCAATCGAGATCCCCCTTGCGCCAGCAGTAGACGAAACCGGCCAGGAGAATCGCGAGAAACACCAAGACTTCCAAGAAGATGAAGAGCCCGAACTCGGCGCGCAGCGACTTGAAGATCAACGCCCACGGATAGAGGAACGTCACTTCGACGTCGAAGATCAGGAAGATCAGCGCGATCGTGTAGAAGCGGATGTCGAAGCGCACCCACGAGGAGCCGATCGTCGGCTCGCCACACTCGTACGTCTCGAGCTTCGCAGGCTCGTGCGTATCGTCGACGCTCGGGCGCAGCAGCTTGCTGAGAGCCGAGACCGTCACCACGACGAAGAGGATTCCGAAGCAGGTGAAGACGAGAACGTTGAGGAGTTCGATACCCATCGAAAGGTCGACCCGATCTA
>CAYZGY010000501.1:0-6266 GCA_964478085.1 uncultured Planctomycetia bacterium | reverse complement strand
TGCGTGTCCGAAGGGGAACAGTCCGACTCCGCCTTCTCGTCGGGCTCCGTGTCGCCGTTCGGCCTGCTCTCCGCATCGCCGTCGGACTCGGGCTCGTCGTTCGTCTCGGGCTCCTCGTCCTTCTTCTCTTCTTCCGGCGCCGGGTTCGGCGTGATCCCCTTCTTCTGCCAGAAGGTGTGTAGGCCGCACTCGGTCTTCGCCTGGCCCGCCCAGCGACCCGCGCGTTCGTCGCCAGGGTCGCTGGCGGGCTGGGTACAAGGCTCGCAGCCGCCGCTAGGGGAGCCTCTCTCGAAGAGGGGGTGGAGCGGGATCTTGTTCTCTTTGAGGTAGTCCTCGACGCGGTCGCGTGTCCAGTGGGCGAGCGGTTGAATCTTGATGAGGTTGTTTTCCATCATCTCGATGCCTTCCGCTTGCGCGCGCGTCGACGATTGATCGCGGCGGACGCCGGCGATCCAGCCTTGGTAGCGACCCGACTCGTCGCCCCAAAGTGCGCGCATCGGCTCGACCTTGTTGAGCTGGCAGCAGAGGCCCGGGTTCGACTCGTAGAGCGTCGCCCCGTACTTGTCGACAAACTCCGTCTTGCGCAGATTTGGGTACTGCTTCTCGAGGTTGACTCCCCACTCGGTCTTGAGCTGATCGAAGAAATCGAGCGACTCTTGGAAGTGAAAGCCCGTCTCGAGGAAATAGACGGGCATTTCCGGCGCGATCTCTTTGATCATGTGCAGGATGCAAAGACCGCTCTTGCCGAACGCCGTGCTCATCATCAGGCGGTCGCCGAGGAGATCCCAAGCCCACTCGAGCAGCCGCTGCGCGTCGGCGTCGATGCCGTCCTTGCGCGCGGCCTCGACGGCCTCTTCGAGAATCGCAGCGTCAATTCTGTCCATGGGATCAGTTCCGGTTTCCGTTCGATTCCGCCGCAGATTTCGAGCTCGCTCCAGATTTCGGCTTCACAGCCAATCGCTCGCGCAGCCTGACGACCTCACCAGCGATGACGAGCGCGGGTGCCTCGACGCCGGCTTCCTCCGCGACGTGGACGATGTCGCCGAGCGTTCCCGTGACGATCTGCTCGTCAGGAAGTGTTCCGTTCTGCACGATCGCGACCGGTGTCGAGGCGGCGAGGCCTTCCGCGCGCAGGTCTTCGACGACGCGCGGCAAGCGCCGGACGGCCATGAAGTAGACGAACGTCGTCTCGCTCTCATCGCGCGTGCGATTCGCCGGGAGCTCGTCGTCGACCGACATGCGGTGACCGCTGCGTACGACGAGCTCGCTCGCGACGCCGCGGTAGGTGATCGGGATGTTTGCCGAGATCGGCACGGACGAGAGCGATGAGACACCCGGTACGACCTCGAAGTCGATCCCGGCTTCGTTCAGCGCTTCCATCTCTTCGCCCGCGCGCCCGAAGAGCACCGGATCGCCGCCCTTGAGCCGGACGACGATCTTTCCGGCGCGCGCCGCCGCGATCATCAGCTCCGCGATGTTCGCTCGGTGCGCACAGCCGACATCCTTTCCGACGTAGACTTGCTCCGCCGTCGCGGGAATCGTCTCGAGAACGGCCTGTCCGACGAGACGGTCGTAGTAGACGATGTCCGCCGCGTCGAGAAGTTGCGCAGCGCGGACGGTGAGCAGCGACGGATCGCCCGGCCCGCCGCCGACGAGGTAGACCTTGCCGGACTCGGGCTCACCGCGCGAGCTTCGCGGTCGTTTCGACTCCCGAACGCGCGCGCGCGCGAGTCGCTCGGCGCCGAGGTCGTCGACCTTCTCGATCGGTACGCTCGCGAGCCACTCTTCGAGCTCACGACGGAGTTTCGCGACGATCGCCGGGTTGGCACCCTCGCTCGAGATCGCCATGCGGATACCACCCCACTCGACCATGCCCGGGACGTGAAAGTCGCAGCTGCTTTCGTCCTCCGCCGTGTTGAGCGGGATGCCGAGCACGTCCGCGGCGTGCCGGACTTCGCGCACGAGACCGAGATCGCCACTCGCGACGAGCGCGAACTCGGCGCCGCCGAGATCGCCGTCCTCGTAGGGCCGCTCGTGCCATTCGACGTCACCCGCTTCGACCAGCTCCCGGATCTCGGGCAGGATCTCCGGGCTGACCAGCTTCACGCGTGACCCCGCCTCGACGAGCCGTTTGACTCGGCGGAGCGCGATCCGACCGCCGCCGATGACGACGACCGGTCGATTCGTGAGCTTGTGGTAGAGGGGGTAGAGACGGGGCACGGCGCTCTTCGATCTCGAGCCCGCGGGACGCGAAATCCCGTGGGAATAAAAAAACCCGTCCGCTGGGGACGGGTCGAATGAGCTGATTCAGTTGTCGCCTCGGGCGACGCCTCGGACTTCTTCGATCAATCGATCGACCCGGAATGAATTCGTGTGCTGCGCTGCGGGCGCATCACCGCCATGACTGAGGATCGGGAACGCCGCGGCGCTCCCTTGATACAGATACAGTTGTTCTTGCCCAGTCTGGCTAACACGGTTCTTCGTCCGGTCGGGTCCGAACCATCAAAGATAGGCCTTCCGGGGCCTCATTTCAAGGCTCCAAGGCGATCTCGCGGACCTCAGGAGCCCGCTTGAGCTCGTGGCACGGTGGATCCGCAAACTCTTGCTGTCTCGAGTTTTGCGAATTCTTCGGGCGGGATCGAAGGGCCGCTCTTCGAGCAGTGCTCGTCGAAGGCGTCGGCGAGCTTGCCCGCGATTTCCACAGGGCTCGAGCCTTCGATGTCCTGGCGCTGGAGCGCCGTGGCGACCTCGCCGTCCTTGAAGAGCGCGATGAAGGGTGAGGACGGCGGGAAGTCGGAGAGGAAGCCGCGGGCTCGATCGACGGCGTCCTTCTCCATGCCCGCGAAGACGGTCGTCACATCATCAGGAATGACAGTATGTTGGAGCGCCAGCGCCGCACCCGGGCGCGCGCCGCCGGCCGCGCAGCCACAGACCGAGTTGATGACGAGGAGGGTCGTTCCTTCCTTCTCGAGGGCGCCTTCGACGTCCTCGGGCGTGAGCAGCTCGCGGACTCCGACGCGGGTGAGCTCCTCGCGCATCGGGATGACGGCGTTCGGGTCGTAGTTCGGGCCACGGTTGCCACCCGCCGGGGCCTGTTGACCCTGCGCGCCGCCCGCTTGCTGAGTCAAGTGACGCATGGCGACGGAGTGGTTCTGTCGCGCGAGCTGCAGGAGCTCGGCGTGCTCCGCCTGCTTCTGCTCCTCGACCAAGACCGTGAAGATCTCGACCGAGCGCTCGAAGTCCTTGGCGCCCGAGGGCACCTGGGCCTGGTTGCAGAGTGTGATGCCGCGGTTCAGCAGGCTGAGACCGAGCTTGTACGCGAGATTGCCGTGACCTTCGCGCTCGACGAGTCGCTCGAAGTCGCCGATCGCGCGGTCGAGATCGAGCATCGCGTCGTCGAGCTTCCCCTGGTTCGAGAGCATGCCTCCGCGGCTGGCGAGTCGGCTCGCGAGCTCGTCGGCCTTCGTCGGCGTCCACTCGGCCTCGATCTCGGCGGTGAGGCTGTCGATGGCCGGGGTATGTTCGTCGGGGGTATTGGCTGGTTCCATGCTTTCGCTCGCTGCGCTGTCAAGGGTTTGCGGCACTCCGTAGTCCGCGAAATCCGACCTCGAGTTATAGACCAAGCGATGGCGGATTCCTAAAGAATCCGCTGCTAAGATGAGCGGTCCCCGACGAACGGAAGAGGACCTGCTGATGAAGCTCATCTCGACGTTGCTGCTCACGTGTGCACTCGGATCTCCCGAGACGCCCGAAACGACCGTGAAGTCCGCTGTCGCGGCCAAGTACCGCGCCGGCTTCGAGGCGATTCGGCTCGGTGAATTGCGCGCTTGGCTCGAGCTCCTCGCCGCTCCCGAGCTCGAAGGTCGCGACACCGGAGAGCGCGGTTACGACATCGCTTCGCGCTACGTCGCGTCGGTGATGCGGAGCCTCGACGTCGAGCCTGGAGGAGACAACGGCACGTACTACCAGTCCTTTCAGATGGTGCGTCGGCGTTGGGATCTCGAGGCGGCGCGCCTTCATGTGACGACTGTCCAAATGGAGCGCGTCGAGGGAGAGGGTGAGAAGGCCGTCGAGAAGACTGCGAGCGAACCGCTGCTCGGGCGCGTCGCGATCGCCTCGCCGAAGTCGGTCGACTGGCGCGGTCCGTACTTTTTCGTCGGAACGGGGCTCGGTGCCGTGGCCGACTCGCCGGATCCTTACCACGGGCTGGCGCTCGGCGAAGAGACCGTCGTCGTGATCGTGCCCCGCAAGGACAGCGATCAAATCTCGATCGACAGCGCGATCGAGAGCGCTCGGGCGAAGGGGCTGCGGAGACTCCTGATCGTCTCGGACCGGCGCGTCCAGCAACGCGTCGGTATGCGCCTCCGTTACTACCCGCGTGATCGTGTCGATCGTGAGCCGCGCGATGCAGACGGTCTCGAGGTCGTGTACATCCGTAAGCAAGCCGTCCAGAAGCTCTTTGCGGCTTGCGGCTTGAACATCGACGAGATGCGCAAGACGGGAAAGTACCCGGCCTCGCGATGGCTCCACGAGGTTTCGGTCGCCTTGACGATCGATCTCGAGACCACCGAAACGCCGACGCAGAACGTCGTCGGGATCATTCCGGGCGGCGATCCGAAGCTCAAGCACGAGGCCGTCGTCGTCGGCGCGCACCTCGATCACGTGGGCGTCGACCACGGCGAGACATTCTACGGCGCTGACGACAACGCGTCCGGTTGCGTCGCGACGCTCGGAGTCGCCAAGGGCATCTTCGCGAACGGTGTACGACCGCGTCGCAGCGTCATATTGATCTTCTTCGGCGCCGAGGAGAAGGGGCTCCACGGCTCGCGCTACTGGGTCGACAATCCGTCGGTGCCGATCGAGAACGTCGTCATGATGATCAACCTCGACATGGTCGGTCGCAACGAGGAGCACCGGGAGCGGAAGAACCGCAAGGGCGAGATCACTCAGAAAGCCGAGACGGCCGCCGAGAACGTCAACTCGATGCACGTCGTCGGTTGGAAACGACGATTCCTCGGTCTGGTCGATTTCGTCAATCGCGTCAACGCTCCGATCGGGCTCGAACTCGAGGAGGACGAGGAGCGCGTCTGGCGCCGCAGCGACCATTTCAACTTCGCCGAGAAGGGCGTCCCGGTGGTCTTCTTCTTCGCGGGCTTCCACCCCGACTACCACCGTTCGACCGACACTCCCGAGAAGATCAACTACCCGAAGCTGACGAAGGTCACGCGGCTGGCCTTCTCCCTGGCTTTCGAGATCGCCGATCGGGTCGAGCGTCTGCGGAATCACCGACTCTGAGGCGATCCGTTCCAGTCGTCGAGAACCGCGAATCCGCTGTGCAGGATCCCTGGATGCGGGCTGTGGGTAAGGGTAAAATCTCGCCGTTCAAAAACGGAACAGAACCCGAAAATGCCCGCAAATCAGAGAATTCCAGGAGGAAGGACGGATGGCGTACGAACTGCCTGACCTGCCCTATGCTCACGACGCGCTCGAGCCGCACATCGACAAGACGACGATGGAGATCCACCACGGGAAGCACCACAACACGTACATCGCGAATGTGAACAAGGCTCTCGAGGGAAGCGATCTTGCGAACAAGTCGGTGGAGGATCTCATCAGCGATCTCGACGCGGTCCCCGAGAATATCCGTGGCGCGGTCCGCAACAACGGTGGTGGTCACGCGAACCACAGCCTCTTCTGGACGATCATGGGCCCGGGCAAGGGTGGTGCGCCCAGTGGCGACCTCGCCGCGGCGATCGACGCCGAGCTCGGTGGCTTCGACGAGTTCAAGGCCGCGTTCGCAGCAGCCGGCGCGACGCGCTTCGGCTCGGGTTGGGCTTGGCTCGTCGTGAACGGTGGCAAGCTCGAGGTCATGAGCACCCCGAACCAGGACAGCCCGCTCATGGAAGGCAAGACGCCGATTCTCGGGCTCGACGTCTGGGAGCACGCCTACTACCTCAACTACCAGAATCGTCGCCCGGACTACATCGCGGCGTTCTGGAACGTGGTGGATTGGGATGCGGTGGCGGCGCGGTATGCCGCTGCGAAGTAGTGCGGAGTGGTGCGCGTGAGCTCGGTCGCCGAGGGTGATGATTGGGTGATGATTGGGTGATGATCTCCTTCAAGAGTAGCCCGGCATCGAGCTGACGTCACGTCGCGGCGACCCGCCGCGAGGCAGGAGGCCCGAGGACGGCCGCGCCCGCGTCCGTCGTGGGTCCGCCGGCGGCGTTGTTGGGGCGGGCGGCTTTACTCCGACATCCCTCACCCGT
>CAYZGY010000500.1:1704-6266 GCA_964478085.1 uncultured Planctomycetia bacterium | reverse complement strand
CGTGACGGTCTGTGTTCGGCTATTTCGTACGGAAAACCGCGAAACTCCAGACTAACCTCGGGCTCATGAGTGATGTAGAAGCTCGCGTCAGGCTCAGCACCACGTTCGATCTCGGCACGAGCCAGCGTCGTTGAACCTGTAGGGCAGACACCGATGCCCAGCTCCAGAGTCAACGTTTCGACGAACCGTCGAAGCGCCGCGACCAATCGTTCGTGTTCTCTTGCCGGCGACATGATTTCGAGGACGACTCCGTCGTACGCGACCCGACTTCCTCCCTGATTCCCTCGCTCGGCGAGCAATCGCTCGAACGTGAACCAGCTGATTCCGCGCAGAATCACGCGTTGCTCGGCAGGTGGAGAAGCAGCGTTCATCCTTCGACCCTCTTGGGAGTCTCGGCGGAAATGTCGCGTCAGTTCATGCAACCAGCGGGACCGACCCTGACACCAGATGTGTCCGGCTGCCACTCGCTTCGACGATCAGCCTGAAGGTAGACTGATCCCATGCGAACAGTAGCTCTCCTCGCGACGATCGGTGCGTCGACCCTCGCTGTCTCGGCCGAGTTCTCCATCGGCACACACACCTTCACCGTTCCCGACGGCTTTGTCGTCGAGCGCGTGACGACAACGGATCTCGTCGAGCGCCCGATCACGATGGCGTGTGATGAGCAGGGCCGTCTCTACGTCACCGACTCGTCGGGTGACAACTCGCGAGGGCCCGAACAGCTGAAGCGCCGTTCGCATCGCATCCGCCGACTCGAAGACACCGACGGCGACGGTGTTTTTGACCGCAGTACGCTGTTCGCCGATCGCATGATGCTGCCGGAAGGCTCCATGTGGCTCGACGGATCTCTCTACGTCGCCGCGCCACCGAGTATCTGGAAACTGACGGACACGGACGACGACGGCGTCGCGGACCATCGCGAGGAGTGGTTCGAAGGCAAGACGCTCACCGGCTGCGCCAACGATCTCCATGGCCCCTACCGCGGGCCCGATGGCTGGATCTACTGGTGCAAGGGCGCCTTCGCCGAGCAGCGCTATGAGCGCCCGGGACGCAAGCCGTTCGTCACGCGTGCCGCACACATCTTTCGACGCCGCCCCGAAGGCGGCCCTGTCGAGGCCGTCATGACGGGCGGGATGGACAATCCCGTCGACGTGGCATTCCTTCCGAATGGCGAACGCTTCTTCACGACGACGTTTCTGCAGCACCCGCGAGACGGGAAACGCGACGGAATCATCCACGCGATCTACGGAGGCGTCTACGGCAAGTTTCACAGCGTGCTCGACGATCATCCTCGAACGGGCGGCTTGATGCCCGTGATGACCCACCTCGGCGCCGCGGCACCCTGCGGACTGACGACGTACTCGTCGACCGTCTTCGGCGAGGACTACGAGAACAACCTCTTCGCGACGCTCTTCAATCTACACAAGGTCACGCGTCACGTGCTGCGACCGTCGCAGGGCAGTTACGAGAGTGTCGACTCGGACTTCCTCGTTTCGAACCATCTCGACTTCCACCCGACCGACGTCATCGAAGATGCCGACGGCAGCCTGCTCGTCTGCGACACCGGCGGGTGGTACAAAATCTGTTGTCCGACATCGCAGCTCGCCAAGTCGGACGTCTTAGGTGCGATCTACCGCGTGAGTCGCGAAGCTGCACCGAAGATCAAGGATCCGCGCGGACAATGGATCGAGTGGACGACCCTTCCCCCGAACCGGATCCTCCCGTTTCTCCGTGACTCGCGCCCCGTGGTGAAGGAACGCGCGATCGACGAGCTTGCCCGGCGCGGAGAGCAAGCGATCCCGCATCTCACGGGCGCTCTGCACGATCGAAATCCGAGCCATGCCACGAGCGCGGCCTGGACCTTGACTCGCATCGATCACGAAAGCGCAAGGGCAGCCGTGCGCAAGGCGATCGGGCATCCCGACGTCACCGTTCGACGAGCGGCGATTCACTCGGTGTCGGTGTGGCGAGATCGCGGCGCTCTGTCACTCGTTACCGGACGACTCATGGAACCCTCGACGTGTCGCGTCGCCGCGGAGGCTCTGGGACGCATCGCGAGACCCGGTGACACGGGGGCGATCACCGCGCTCTTGCGCGCTTCGGCCGTAGCAGAAGACCGTGCGACGCAACACTCGCTCACCTACGCTCTCATCGAAATGGGAGACCTCGAAGGTCTGCGGCTCGCGTCACGCGACCTAGTCAACGCAAGAGCCCTTCCGACAGCGCTCATCGCTCGACGAGAGCTCTCCGATTCGAGTATCGGGGAACGAGATCTGATCCGCCTCTTCGGAACGAGCGATGCGGAACTCTTCGCGACGGCTTGCGCGTTCGCATCGCGACAGTCGAGTCCATCGGCAAAGCTCGTCGAGAGCTCCCTCGAAAGCCTGCTGCGTGAGCCGAGCGACGCTCGAATCGGCGCGTTCGCGAACACGTCCGGCTCCGTGTTCGGTCGAGCTGCGTTCACCCGCCTCCTGTCGAACCACGATTCCGCGAAACACCTTCGACTCGGCCTCGACGTCGTCGCGCGTGCGAAGATCGAGAGACCTGACCCCGCGTGGATCGATGCGCTTCTCGAAGGTCTGCGCCACCCTGAGATCGCCGGCGATTGCCTCGAGCGGCTCGGCTCCTGGAACCTCTCGGGCGATCGACGCGCCAGTCTGATGAAACGCTCCATCGGCATTTTCGACGATCCGTCGATGCCGACGAGCCTGCGTCTCACCGCACTCGCGGCTCTACCCGGCGGACTGACACCTGAGCTCGCGAAGCATTGGCCGTTCGTGCTCGCGCAACTCGACCGCTCGCGACCGATCGTAGACCGAGACTCGGCGGCGAGCACGGTCGAGCGTGCGACCCTCGACGAATCGATGCGCGCAGCTCTGATTCGCGCTCTCCCGACGATCAGTCCGCTCGAGATCGAACGCGCCTTCAAGGTACTGGCGGCGAGCGACAAGAAGCACACCGAGACGCATCGCGCTCTCGCCGAGACTCTCCTCGACGCGCCGGCAGCCGCCGCCATCTCGGAGGCCGAGTTCCGCGAGTGGCTGAAGTCGCTCTCGCCGGACACGCAGACTCTCGCGCATCGAGTCCTCGACCGCATCGCACCGGGACGCCTCGAGCAGAAGCGACGCCTCGAGAAGATCGCGCGCGAACTCCCCGCAGGCGACGTCCGACGCGGCCAGCTCGTCTTCCACGACGAGAAGGCCGCGTGCATCGCCTGTCACGCGTTGGGATACCTCGGTGGACGAGTCGGTCCCGATCTGACTCGCATCGGACGCATCCGAAAGGAGCTCGACCTTCTCGAAGCCGTTCTCTACCCGAGCTCGAGCTTCGTGCGCAGCTACGAGCCGATGACCGTCGTGACCAAGACCGGCCGCGCGATCAACGGTATCGTCCGCGATCGATCCAAAGGACACGTCGAGATCGTCACCGGAGCGAAGAGCCTCGAGAGGATCGCGACCACCGACGTCCTCGAGATTCGGCCGAGCAAGACCTCGATCATGCCCGCCGGACTCACCGAGCAGCTCACACCGCAACAGATCGCCGACTTGATCGCGTTCCTTCGCGCGTCGAGGTAGCTCGCGATCAAACGCGGAACGAGAGACTCCGGCCGAACTCGTGCGCGTGAACTAGCGCCGCGTGACTCGGGAAGAGACGAACCGTTTTTCCTTTCGCGGGGGGCTCGATGCGGAACGTGTGCGTCCCGTCGTTCAGTCGCCGCGATCTCTGGACACGCAGCACCTCGCCGGCCTCGTCGCAAAACGCGACGTCGGTCGCGTCGAGTCCACCGAGGTACGCATCGACCTCGACGAATCCGCGACCCTTCTTCGACGGGATCGATCTTTCGACGCGGCGCACGTACGCGAGGGGCCACGAGCTCTCCGCGCGAGCACGCCAGTCAGTGAGCTCCTTCGCGTTCGCGAAGCGCCCCTTTCTGATCGTCCGACCGTTCTCGTAGGCCGCCGCGTAGAGTCGCTCGGCGTACTCGAGAACCATGTGGTGCGTGCTGAAGCGCGGCACGAGACGTTCGAGCCCGTGCTTGACCATCTTCAGCCACTTGCGCGGCACGCCCTGCTTGTTCTGATCGTAGAAGAGCGGGACGACCTGCTTCTCGAGGACACGGAGGAGATCGGCGTGATCTTCGCGATCCTGCAGCGCGTCGTCGGTGTAGTCCTTCTCCTTACCGAAGGCCCAGCCGACGTCCTTGTCGTAACCTTCGCACCACCAACCGTCGAGAATGCTGAGATTGATGCCACAGTTCACAGGCACCTTCTGACCACTCGTGCCGCTCGCTTCTTGGGGGCGACGCGGGTTGTTGAGCCAAACGTCGACGCCGCGGACCATGTAGCGCGCGACCTCGGTGTCGTAATTCTCGAGAAGAACGACGCGGCCCTTGAGCTTCGAGTTGCGTGCGAGAGCGCCGACCTTCTCGAATAGCTTCGCTCCGACTTCCGGCTGGTTCCCGTAGAAGATAGCTTCTTTCAAGAGTTCGCGAAGCTGACGGCCTTCGATTGCCTGGCCAAGAACATCAAGAGAGACTAATTTCTCTATTCAAAGAATTGGAA
>CAYZGY010000500.1:0-1694 GCA_964478085.1 uncultured Planctomycetia bacterium | reverse complement strand
TGTTCGAGCCGAAGAGCTTCGCGACGCGCTCGATGTCCTTGAAGAGGAGCCCTGCGCGCTTGTAAAGCGCAAAGCGCCGGGCGAAGCCGATCGTCAGGGCGTTCGGATCGAGCAGGTCTTTCGTCTCCTTCTCGATGCGAGCGAGGCTGCAGCCGTATCGCTCGAGACGCTCCCGCGTACGTGCACGGACGAAATCGACGAGCTCGGCACGCAGCTCACTCTTGGCGGCCCAGAGCTCACGATCGGGAATCTTCTTCGCGGACTGCCACGTCGCGGGCTCGTGCACGCGCTCGCACCAGTCTTCACCGAGGTGGCTTCGATAGATGTGATCGTACTGCGGTGCGACCCACGTGCCGACGTGGATGCCGTTCGTCACCGAGGTGACGGGGGAGCTTTCTCCCGAGAAGCCTGGCCATAGTTTCGACCACATGCCACGCGACACGACGCCGTGAAGAGCGCTGACACCATTGCGCAGACGCGAGAGCCGCATCGCGAGGACCGTGAGGCTCAGGAAGGGCCGTCCCGCGGAGTCTTCGTCCTTGCCGAGAGCGAGGTATTCTTCGACCGCGATACCCGCGGCATCGCAATGCTCGCGCAAGAAGCGCTCGGCGAGCGGGAGGTCGAACGCCTCGTTACCTTCAGGAACGGGAGTGTGAGTCGTGAACACCGTGTCGGCCGCGACGACCTCGTAGGCTTCCTCGACGGAGAGCCCCGCCTTCTCCCGCAGCTCGCGCACACGCTCGATGCTCAGGAAGACGACGTGACCTTCGTTGAGGTGCCAAACGCCAGGATCGATGTCGAGTGCGCGCAGGAGTCGGACACCACCGACACCGAGCACGAGCTCCTGCGTGATTCGCGCTTCGCGATCGCCGATGTAGAGCCGGTCGGTGATCTTCCGGTCCTGCTTCGAGTTTCCAGGAACGTCCGAGTCGAGAAGGTAGAGATCGCGACGTCCGACGACGAGTCGCCACGCGCGAAGTGAAACCTTGCGTCCGGGAAGCTCGACGGTGACGCGCACCTCGCGTCCTTTCGCGTTGCGGACGATCTCGAGCGGCATCGAGCAGAAGTCGGCGCGCGGATAGATCACGTCCTGCCGCCCGCTCTTATCGAGATGCTGACGGTAGTACCCGGAACGGTAGAGGAAGGTCACGCCGACGAGCGGCACAGCCGTGTCGCTCGCGCTCTTGATGTGATCGCCGGCGAGAATTCCGAGGCCGCCGGCGTACACGGGAATCGTTTCGTGAAGACCGAACTCCATCGAGAAGTACGCGACGGGCGCCTTCTTCGAGAGTCCGTGTGGGGCCGGAACGGATCGCGTCGCGCGACGAAGCGCTCGCTCCACCTTCTTGAGCCGCTTGCCGAACTCCCGATCGCCCTCGAGCTTCGCCAGCTGCGCGTCCGTCAGCTTCGCGACGAGCACCACGGGGTGCTTCACCAGCTCGGCACGCCGCTTCGCCGGGGCGACGCTCGCTACGTCCTCCCAGAGAGCCGTAGCGTCGCTGTTCCAGGTCCACCAGAGATTGGCGGCGAGCCGCTCGAGGCGAGCACGCATCGAAGAAGAATCAGCGCCGGACGAGTTCCCTCGGCGGGAGGGTCGAGAGTCGTTGCTGGAGTTCATAGGCGACCAGTTAGCGCGCGAGGGGGCAGCGAAATCAAGGGGCATTTTTGTGCTGGTATTCCTGGGAGAGTGCCGG
>CAYZGY010000499.1:0-6266 GCA_964478085.1 uncultured Planctomycetia bacterium | reverse complement strand
TCCGCGTTGCCATTGTAGTGAAAGCCTTGGTTACGCGGCGAGATCGACGCTTCGCGCCAGAAGTCTCTCGTCTCGACCGTGCGGACGTTGTCGGAGAACTCGGGATACTTGCCGTTCTCGCCGCTGACCGCGAGCTGCGCGTTCGCGATGGTGAGCTGCTGACCGGCCATCTTCCGTCCTTCGAATCCGATGGTCGCGATCACGAAGGGGGCGTCGGGCGCCTGGAACTCCTTGCGGAGCGTCTTGATCAGCCGCACGAGGTTCTGCTCGTACCGCGCCGCGTGAACGGCGCTGCCTCCGTCCTTGTGCCCTTGCCACCAGACGAAGCCGGCGATCTCGTAGCCGCGCCCTCGAAATTGCGGGAACGACTCGTCAAAGTTCTCGAGCACCTCGTGCGTCGCACGAAAGCAGTCATCGTATTGCTTCCCCGCGTACCAGTTGACTTTCTTTTTCGGCTCACCTTCGACCCAAGACGGCGGCGTGTCCTTGTAGCCGGCGTAGGTCGTTCCGTCGACGGTGAAGCGCTCGCTGCCCGGCGGCAGGAAATCCCATCCGAGGCTGCGATTCCCCTGCGATGCCTTGATGAGGAGAACGGGCTCGTCGTGGTGATTCCCCACCACGAGACCGAATCCGAGCTCGGGACCGATCTGCTGGCGATTCGCGCCACAACCGACGCTCAGCCACTGGTTCGCGCCCGCGGTGACGACGCCCTTGTACCAAACGTCGTCACGGGCAGCCCACTCGCCGTCGTCTCCGAGAAGATGTCGAAACTTGCCGTTCGTCTTGACGAGAGTCTCGAGCGTCCCGGGAATATCGCTCCGCTGCCACCAGCCAAGTCCGTTGGCGTCTTTCGTCAGAAACGTGATCTTGAAGCGGTTCTTCTTCCCTTCCGTAACTCGAAAGGGACGACGCTTCGCGTTCTTGCCGACTTCGCGCCGGTAGACCTCGACGCCCTCGAGCTCCATGATGTTGTAGGTCGATCCCCCGTATCCCGGGCTAAACGTGTAGACGCCGGATTTCGGGATGCTCAGGAAGCCCCGCGAAACCTGAACGCCCCCACCCGGGAACGGCGTCGGCTTGACACCTCCGTAGACCGGCAACTCGACCGTCTTGATGGCGTCGACCTTGTCGTAGTCGACGTCGGGCGAGTACTTGCCGGCGTACACCGAGACGCTCGCATCGGTCACGCCCGACCACCGCACCGTTCCACCGCTGACTTGGCCGATCCCGACCATGTTCGATTGGCCCGAGAGGATGTACACCTTGACCGGCTTCTTCTCGGCGAGGGCGACGGAGCTCACGAACGTTGCCATGACGAGCGCGAAACAGAGCGTTCGTTGTCGACAGATCATCTGGTCCTCTCCCTCCTTCACGGTTGAGTCAGACGTACGATCTCAATGACAATACTCGTCACTCGCTGAAATTTCCCGAAAGATGCCGAAACGACGATCCACTCTCCTGCTTCTCCTCGCGGTCACGTGCCGCACGTCCTCAGCCGAAGAGCCGACGAAACTCAATGTCGTCTTGATTTACATCGACGATCTGGGCTACGGCGACCTCGGCGTCTACGGCTCGAAGGACATCCCGACACCCCACATCGACCGCCTCGCCGCAGAGGGGGTTCACTGCACCGCGTCCTACATTACGAACCCACCGTGCTGTCCGAGCCGCTGCAGCCTGATCATGGGGCAGTACGCGCAGCGTTTCGGAAAGTACGGCATGTCGCGTGGGCTGGCGATCCCGGAAGACCGCCCGACACTCGCCGCGTTCCTTCGAGATCACGGCTACGCGACGGGACAGATCGGTAAATGGGATATCGGCGCGAGGCGGCAAGGGCCACTTCAGGTCGCCTTCACGGAAGTCGCGAAGGTCCCGCCGAAGAAGCGGTACACCAAAGAGGATCTCGATGGCGCTTCCTCGGAGCTGAGGCGGAGCCTCGACAAGAAGAACGGTCACGGGAAAGGTCACAACCGGCGCCCCCCCCGGACGGACAGGGAGGATCATTCTTCCTCGGAGCGCTCGCCGTGTCGATGAAGCCTAATCTTCGACGCTCTCGAGCACCGACTCGACCACCTTCTCCCCGAGGAGCTTGTACGCCGGCGCGGTCCAGTGGAAGCGATCGCCCTTGGCGAGCTCGCGTCGGCTGACGAGGAGCGCGTAGAAATCGCTCACGGGCACGTTCGCTTCCTTCATGACCTCAGCGGCCATGCGGTTGTGCTCGACGATCGTCGGATCGATCTCAGGATCGAGCTCGAGCTTGTTGCCCTTGGCCGTGACCGGTGTGCTGCTCGCCCAGACGAGATTCGCCTTCGGCAACTTTGCTCGGAGCACCTCGACGTACGCCTTCGTGAGCGGCTCGAACGTGCCGGGCTTGATGCGACCCTCCGTCCAACCGTGAAGCCCCATGTTGAAGTGCACGACATCGTAGGCGCCATTGTTCTCAAGGAGGTCGGCGAGCAGTCGATTCGTCCCCTCGGACTGCCAGTGAGGGTTCACCCAGGCGTCGACGTAAACCTCGCCCTCGAGCCGGCGAACGACGTGCCGGAGGTACCCGCTGAGAATCGAGTCTCCGATGAGCAGAGCTCGCGGCCGCTCCGTGTCGATGCGCCTCGCCTTGTCGACGCGCCAGCCCTTCCCTTCGTGTTGATAGCGAGCGCTGCGCGCGGTCTCGGGTGAGCTGGAACGAATCCGAAGCGTCTTCGCATCGCCACTGATCGACAGACCCGAGATCGTGATCAGTCCTTGCGCGTCGACCTTGCCCTCTCCCTTGGCCGCACCGAACTCCCAACGGAAGATTCCACCGGGTTTCGACCGAAACTTCTGAAGCCGACGAAGCGTGACGTCCGCTCGGGCCTCGGCCGGAATCTCGAATCGCGACTCGAGCTCCTCTCCCGTGACCAGGAAGAGCTTCACCTCGAAGGCATCGTCGATGTCTCGCTCCGTCTTCCAACGAAAGAACGCGTTGATCTGACCCGACTCCTTGCTTTTCACGTTGTCTGGCCATGGGATCTTCGAGTCCGTCGAGGCGTTCGTGAACACCGGATAGGCTTCGTTCCGTTTCACGCTCAGCCAATCGAAGGAGTCGATGAGATCGTTCACCTGCTTGATACTGGCAGAGTTGTTCGCGTGACCGAAGGGCCCCCAGTATCCGATCAGCGCGTACTTCCGATCTCGCATGGCAGCGAAGAAGCGATCGTGTCCGACCGACCAACCGTCGTTCTGCCCCGAGTAATCGATGCAAATCGGCGGGTCGGGCAAGGTCACGCCCTTCGGCGGAGCCTTTCGCGAAAAGAACATGCGCTCGGAGACGTGCTCGACGCCGGCTGGAACGTTCGCCTTGATGGCGGCGAAGACATCACCGTGGCGCATGCCGATTCCGAGCGTACCGCTACCGCCCATCGAGTTGCCGGAGAGATAGACGCGATTCGGATCGATACCGTAGCGCTCGATCGCCCACGCGACGGTCGCCATCACGCGCTTCTCGACAGGCATCGTCTCGCCGCCCGAGTTCCTGGCGGTCAGCTGCTTGCTCCCGCGGTGCATGCCGCCCCACCACCAATCGCCGCGGTTCTTGCGGCAGTCGAGGTAGAGCGCGAAGTGATCCTTCGGCGAACGGTAAATATCGTGGTTGCCGACGGTCTTCGTGCAGCGCACGGCCGAGAACACGTCGTGACCCGCCGAATGCAGGACGACGTAAAGCGGCGGATTCTCGTGCTTCTCGAGGGGATGAACGACGACGAACGAATCGATCTGAGGCTTCGCGTAGCCCCACTCGGACTTCGACGCGTGGTGATAGGTTTCCATCACGCGCCCGTTGACCTGGCCGTCCTTCGCGACGTCCTTCGACGGGGGCCAATCCGCAGCGATCAGCGAAAACGAACCACTCAGGAACGAGACGCAGACGATCGGAAGGAGTCTCATGTAGTCCTCCGTGTCCACAAAGTACGTGAGGATTGCCGGTTCCGAGCAAATCGTCCCAAAACGTGCTCTCGGGCGAGCGAAGCGGTTTCTCGCCGCCGATGTTTTGCAACGATTGGGTTCACGAGGCGCTCAGCGATCTCGTCGCGATTTTCTGCCGTCCGAATTGCCGTCCCCGAGCATCCGCTGCGCCTCTCGGCGGATCCACTCGACGCGATGGGTCGAGAGCTGCTCTAAGATCGGGCGCGCGGCGGGATCACCTCGACCGATCCACTGGAGACCGCGCCAGGCCCCCCCGCGCGAGCGCTCGTTGCTCGCGTTGAGGACGAGCTCGCCGAGACGCTCGATCTCGGCTTGAACCGCCGATCGATCGCCGAGCTGCTTCATCGCCATCGCGAGGCGAACACGATAATCGCGCCCCTCGGTCATGTTCTCGGGCGTCTGGTTCTTGTAGAGGTCCTGAAGCCGCGGCAGAGCCTCCGAAGCGCCGATCTCGCCGAGAGACGAGATCGCCTCTCCGACGACACGCGCGTGGTCGTCGCCGAGGGCCGAGAGCAGTCCCGTCGCAGCGGCCTTGTGTCCGAGCTTGCCCATCGAGTCGACAGCAAGCGCTCGAACCTCGCGATCTTCATCCTCGAGGAACGCCGCGATCTGCGCTGCGGAGTCGGTCGCTCGCAGACGCGTCAACGTGTTGATCGCCTCGCGGCGAACGCGGCTGCTCTCGTCGTCGAGAAGATCGGCAGCGAGCGGGATGACGTCCTTGTCGCCGATATCGGTCAAGGTATCGAGCGCGGCTATGCGAACGCTCGCGTCCGCGTCTTCGAGCATCGCGTAGATCGCCTTGCGAGCCTCGGGATCGTTCTTGGCGAGATTCTCGAGCTCGTAGACGCCACGACGCCGAAGCTCGGCGCTTTCGGACTCGAGGTAGGTGAACGCACGCTGAATCGGATCTTCCTCGAGGCCGCGCAGTCGAGTCTCGACGGCTTCGAGGCGCGCGAGGATGGCTCCCTCCCCGTCGCTCGGAGCTTCGCCCTCTCCATCGTCGTCAAACTCCGATCCGTCCGTTTCGTCGCTCGTGTCGGCGACAGCAACTGCGCGTGAGGCTCGCTCGTCTCCGCTCGATGCGCTTCGCTGCGAGACGACTCTCGCGAGGCGCTCCTCGAAATCGTCGAGCCGCGAGTGGATCGCGGCGAGCTCCTCCCGATCGAAGACGGAAGAATCGGCGGACTCGTTCGAGGAGCGATCACTCGAGAGGACGAACCCCGCAACAGCGAGGGCGAGAAGGGACATCGAGATCGACAGTGCGGACGAGACTCTGTTCATGGAACCTTCGGTACCCGGGTCATCGAAAAGAACTCGAGACAACAGCGTATCGAGGAACAGAGTCTCCCGCCCGCCGAAAAGTGCCGCGAAATCGCGGATTCGGTGAGGTTCTGGAGCGAGCTACCTCTTCCTACTCGCGACGGCGTACCAGGATCCGGCAACCTCCTTCTCCGCGAGCAGGACATTGTGAGCCACCTGACGGTCGCCCTCCTTCGAAGACTTGGCCCCGCCGCCGAAATCCCAGTACCAGTTCTTGTACTTGCCGGCCGTCGACTGCACGACGACGCCCTTCTTCGTCAGCGTCAGCTTCCAAAAGCTCGTCGCAGTCACCTTGCTCGAGAGGCGCAGACACTCGGTCACCGTCAGATGGGGTCCCTCCGGTCGGGTCTTGGCGCTCTCATCGACGGTGAGAACGCGCCCCTTCTCCTTGCCGCCCGTGGCGACGACGAGGTAACCCTTGTCGGTCTGAACGAGCTGCCACCAGGAGCTCTCGGCCGGTTGCTTCGAGAGGATGAGACTGTCGACCTGGACGTCCTTGTCCTTCCCCTTGTGCTTTCCGCCGCTGTCGATGTACCAACCGCGGAAGCCGGAGACCTTCGGCCGGAACGAGCGCGGCTTGCTGACGCTGAGAACCTTCGCCTTCAGCCCGACCGACTCAGCCCAATCCTTCGGCAGCGCCTTTCCGTCGAGCTCTCGAAGGCTCTTGAGAAACTCGCCGTTCTTCTCGGTCGCCTTCGGACCGGGATCTTTGCCCTTATCCGCGGATACAGGTGAGATCAGCCCGACGGTCAAGACGGCGACAAACGCCAAGGGGCTCGTGGCCCCCATCGAACAAAACTTCATGGCTCGACTCCTCGAATCGATAGCATCGCTTTTGCGAAATAGCGTAGCGGATGCAGAACTCGCCAGCGAGTAGAAGTTCCGTTCGAGGTCCTGCTGCGCGAGGAGTAACGAAGTCTTGACAGTCGGGTAGCCCCGGGGGCGATGGCCACCCCCGCCCCCCCCCAAACACCCGAGGCCCCAGG
>CAYZGY010000498.1:0-6272 GCA_964478085.1 uncultured Planctomycetia bacterium | reverse complement strand
GGCGCGGGGGCACTACGTGCCCGGGGAAGCACCTCTCTGAGCGCCTCGACGAGCTACGATAGGCGTCTGCGCGGGTCCGGAGCCGCACGAACGGCGCCCGTACCCCACAGACCTTGACTCTCCTGAGGCCCAAAGGTAACCTCCGGTTTTAACGAGTCTCTTCTCGTTCGCCCCCTGACCAAGGTGATATCGACGTGCTCGATCCGATCCACGACGAGTGCGGTATTGCAGCCGTATACCGTCTCGACCGTGTCCCTGGTGAAGGTTCGCCCGACTCCGGTGATTCCGAGACTGCTCGCCAAAAGAATTGGCACGAGGGATCGGTCACGAGAATCATCCCCGACATGCTCATCGACCTGCAGAACCGCGGCCAGCTCGCCGCCGGTTTGACGCGGTACGATGAAGACGCGGCGCAGCTGATCGACACCTACAAGCAGGTCGGCAGCGTCAGCGATGTCTTTCACCTGACGCACCCCGATCCGAAGAAGTTCACCGACATCGTCGACGAGTACGAAGGACGTGCCGCGATCGGTCACACGCGCTACGCGACGTGCGGCAAGGAGGATCGCGAATACGCACAGCCGTTCGAGCGTCACCACGGTCGCAAGTGGAAGTGGTTCGCGTTCTGCTTCAACGGCAACGTCGCGAACTACGCCGAGGTCCGCGAGAACCTTCTCGAAAAGGACAAGGGCGACTACCACCTCGCTCACGAGACCGACACCGAGCTCCTGATGCACCACCTCTCGTACGCTCTCAAGGGCGACGAGAAGCCGAGCTTCGTCGAGATCTACTCGCACATCGCCGAGACGGTCGACGGAGCTTACAGCCTCGCGTTCCTCAACGCCGACGGCGACCTGGTCCTCGCGCGCGACCCGCAGGGATTCCGCCCGCTCGTCTGGGGACGTCGCGGAAACCTCGTCGGTGCAGCTTCGGAGAGCCTCGCGCTCGTCAATCAGGGCTTCAAGGAAATCCAGGACGTCCCGCCGGGACATCTCCTCCACGTGACGAAGAGCGGCGTCAAGCTCGAGCAGTTCGCGCCATCGCCGCGCAACTCGCACTGCTTTTTCGAGTGGGTCTACTTCGCGAACGTCGCGTCGAACATCAACCAGCGCTCGGTTTACCTCGCGCGAACGAAGCTCGGCGAGACACTCGCCGATTCGGAGTCCCTCGAGGTTTCCGCCGAGGACTGCGTCGCCGTCCCCGTGCCGGATACCGCCAAGGGCGCGTGCGACGCGATGGCGCACCGGCTCGGCATTCCGACACGCGAAGGACTGATTCGCAATCGCTACGTCGGCCGAACCTTCATCGAAGGAAAGAACCGCAAGGAGCGCGCGAAACGTAAGTACACCGTGCTTCCCGAAGTCCTCAAGGGGAAGCGCGTCTTCCTCGTGGAGGACAGCATCGTCCGTTCGACGACGCTGCGCGTGATCATCGACATGATCCGCGAGCACGGTTTCGCCAAGGAGGTGCACGTGCGCGTCGCGTGTCCGCCGATCATGGCGCCTTGCAGCTACGGCATCGACATGTCGCGCATCAGCGAGCTCATCGCTCCGAAGTTTTTCGACAAGCCGTTCCGCGGCGACCTTCCCGAGGAAGGCCTCGACGCGCTCGCCGAGGAGCTCGGCGCCGACTCGCTGCGATACCTCACCGTCGATCAGCTGACGTACTCGCTCGAGCTCTCCGAGAACGATCTTTGCCTCGGCTGTCTCATCGGTAAGTACCCGACCGATTGGGGCAACCGCATCTACGAGGAGGCGAAGCTCGCGAAGGACGACGATCCCGAGGGAGATCGCACCTACGAGCGTCTCGCGCGTAAGCGTCGCGGCGTGGCCAGTCCGGCGAATCGTCTGGCAGGGACGGATGCTTTGAGCTCGAACGGGGGGGCTGCGACTTCAAGCGGCGGAGCTGGCACGAACGGGAACGGATCCGGCGGGGGAGCGAGTACTACTTCGACGTTGCCCTCACCCGAGATCACGCCAGTCGAACTGGACTGAGTTGTTACAGATTCCGCCGGCCATGGGAGAAATCGACGGAGTTGAAACGGCTGCGAGCGATCCCGGCGGCTTTCGCCTTTCGCGGCGACGCTACAAGAAGCTGCGCGGGGGAATTCTTGGCTGGCTCGTTCACTTCGTCGCGTTCTTCCGTCGCGTCAACGTCTACGAGCGCGTCGAAGACCAGCTCAAGCATGGCGATACGCGTGCTGCCGTCGTCATGCGGCTCCAGCCACTTCTCGTCGCTGCGTACACCGATGAGCTCGACTGCGTGACTCTGCTGAAGTTCCCTCAGAGCCTCGTTCGCGAGTTCGATCTTTCGGTCGGGTCGCGTCTTCTGACCTGCAACTATTATCATGCCGAGGACGAGCTACCTGCGGACATGAAGCCCGGCTCGGGCGACACCGGCTGCTGGACGAACTTCCATCCGATCATCGCCGACTTCCTCTCGGACGATCAGGACCAGATCGAGCGTCGCAAGAGAGAGATCGCTGAGGACGAGTGGGCCCGATGCAACGACATGGGCAAGGGCTACCTCCGCCACTTCGGTGAGTGGGCGCGAGACGGGAACCCGCTCTTCTCCGACGACGCGCCGGACGCGCACGACGACTAACCGAAGCCGTCCGACGAGCCGTGGAAGTCTCTTTTTCGTACAGACTTAGGGCTCCGTTCGGGCCGTCTGTCGTGGAGCTCTGGGGGGCCGTTCTCATCCTTCAACCCAGTGTCCCGATCGTGCTACAATCGCTCGTTCGTGCGTTTTAGGAGCCTGAGAGGCGATCATGCAACGGATCCTCACTTCCGAAGTCCTGCAGCACGCTGGCGGGAAGGTTCGTCTGGCGGGCTGGGTTCACAACATCCGAGCCTTCCGCGAGGTCAAGTTCATCGTCCTTCGCGATCGCGGTGGCCTGATCCAGGCGATCATCGATCCGGAGTCGGATCTCGACGTCTCGGAGATCGGCAAGGAGTTCGTGATCGAGATCGAGGGTCAGGCGGTCGCCGAAGATCGTGCCCCGCGCGGCGTCGAGATTCACCTCGAGTCGATCAAGGTCCTCGGCACGGCGCAGGAGCCACCGCTCGAGATCAACCGCCCGAAGGTCTTCAAGAAGACGCACCTCGACAAGATTCTCGACTACCGCACCGTGTCGCTGCGTGAACTCAGCGTGCGAGCGGTCTTCGAGGTGCAGGACGAGATCCTGCGCGCGTTCGCCGAGCATCTTCGATCCGAAGGATTCACCGAGGTGAAGACCTCGAAGATCGTCGGAACGGGAACGGAGGGCGGCGCGAACGTGTTCGAGATCGACTACTTCGGCAAGCCTGCCTTCCTCGCTCAGTCGCCGCAGTTCTACAAACAGATCATGGTTGGTAGTGGTCTCGAACGCGTCTTCGAGATCGGTTACGTCTACCGCGCCGAGAAGCACGAGACGTCACGTCACATCAACGAGTACTGCTCGCTCGACTACGAGATGGGATTCATCGAGAGCGAACAGGACGTGATCGCGATGCAGGTCGGCCTCATGCGCCACATCTGCAATTCGGTGAACGAGAACTGTGCGGGCGCGCTCGAGATTCTCGGCGCGACCGTTCCCGAGATCGGCGAGACGATCCCGCAGATCGAATTCAACGACGCGGTCGAGATCGTGCGCGCCGAGGGACACAAGGGCCCACCGGGTGACCTCGACCCCGAAGGCGAGCGTCGCCTCTGCGAGTGGTCGATGCGGGAGCACGGCTCGGAGTTCCTCTACGTCGTCGGTTTCCCGCTGGCGAAGCGTCCGGTCTACACGAACTTCCGCGCCGACAACCCGGAGATCTCGTGCAGCTTCGACCTTCTCTTCCGCGGCCTCGAGATCACGACGGGGTCGCAGCGTATCCACGACTACGACCTCCTCGTCTCGAAGATGCGCGAGAAGGGCTACAACCCCGACGAGTTCGACTACTACACGAGCGCCTTCCGCCACGGCATGCCACCGCACGGCGGCCTCGGGCTCGGTCTCGAGCGCTTCACGATGAAGCTCCTCGGGCTCTCGAACGTCAAGGAAGCGACACTGTTCCCGCGCGACAGGAATCGCATTCGGCCGTAAAGCCTCGATCGCGCTTTCTACGGGCAGGCGCTCGACTCGCAGTCGAGCTCGGTGCTCTCGTCCCTTCCCCAATCGGGGAACGGCGCCGGTGGTGGGATGCCTTGGCGGAAGCGGTAATTGATGACGGTGATCGCGTCGGAGAGATCCGCGATGCCGTCGTCGTTGGCGTCCGATGCTGCCGGGCAGTCGGCCTCGGGGCCACCGCGTATGAGCTCGTTGATGATTCAGACCGCGTCCGCGAGGCCGACTTGGAGGTCGTCGTTCACATCGCCGCGGACGAAGTCGGGGAAGGCCTCACCCGGGCGAACCTCGAGGTCGACGTAGAAGAGCGCTCGTGCGGTCAGCCCTTCGAGCGTCAGCACGTTGGTGAATGGCTGGCCCGTGCCTTGGAGACCGTTAGTTGGTCGGAGCTTGCGCAGCATCCAATTCGGGCCACTCGACAGCAGATCCTCGAATCCCGCGATCGAGAAAGGCGTCGAAGGTCTCGCCTTCGGTGCGCGCGCGGAGGATGGCTTCGCCGTAGGGGAGCTCGGTGGGAGCGGTATTGCAGCTCGCGGTGATGAGGGCGAGAGCGAGGAGAGACAGGCGGCGAGAAGGGTTCGAGACGGTCATACCTGGCGTTTTCGACGGAGTACCGTGTTTTGTCAATCGTCCTCGAGAATCCGAGGAGATGTTTGGTACGAACCGCGATTGCGCCGATAAAAGGAGGTGAAACGTACCTCAGCAAGCCTCCGTCGGCTGCTCCCTTCGCTCTGCGATCACCTTTCTCTCATCATGACCCATAGATTCGCCCTTTCCGCCCTCGCGATCCTCGTCACCATGACTCGACTCGGCGCTGCCCCTCTCCCGGACGACAAGAAATCCGAACGCTTCGCCTTTCGCGAGACGAAGCTCGAAAACGGGCTGCGTGTCATCTCGCTCGAAGACTTCAGCTGTCCGATCGTCGCGGTGCAGGTCTGGTATCACGTCGGCTCGAAGGACGAGGCCGTCGATCGCAACGGCTTCGCGCACATGTTCGAGCACATGATGTTTCGGGGAACGGATCGCCTCGGTCCGACCGATCACTTCGACCTGATCCGCGGCGTCGGAGGGTCGTGCAACGCGTACACGTCGTTCGACAATACGACGTACATCAACGTCGCGCCGTCGAATCAGCTTCGACTTCTCCTCTGGCTCGAGGCGGAGCGCATGGTCGCGCTCAAGATCGACGAGGGAGGATTTCAGACCGAACGTCGTGTCGTCGAGGAGGAGCGCCGCATGGGACTCAATCGTCCTTATGGATCGTTGCCCGAACGCGTCCTCGCCGAGCTCTTTCCTAGCCATCCGTACCGCTGGTCGCCGATCGGCAACATTCCGCATCTGCGTGCGGCCGCTGTCGACGAGCTGCAGGTCTTTTGGGACAAGTTCTACGTTCCCAACAACGCGGTCCTCGTCGTCGTCGGTGCCGTGAAGCACGAGGAAGCCGCCGCCGCGGCGAAGGAGTACTTCGGATGGATTCCGCGCTGCCCGCAGCCGGCCAAAGTTCCGCCGATCGAGACGCCGCGCGAAGGGCCGAGCGCGCTCAAGCTCCAGGAAAAGAACGGTCCGGGCCCGATCGCAGCGGTCGGCTACTACGGGCCGCCCGCGGGGCACGACGACAGCGCGGCGCTCGAGATCTTCGCGCAGATCCTCGGTGTTGGTGATTCGAGTCGACTGCATCGACGGCTCGTCAAGGAGAAGAAGGTCGCTGCCTTCTCGATGGCGATGTCGTTTCAACTGGAGCACGCGGGCATCTTCGGCGCGGTCGCGGCGCTCTCGCCTTTCGGCAACGCGAAAAAGGCGATCGCCGCGCTTGATGCGGAGATCGCAGAGGTGATCGAGAAGGGCGTGACCGAGAAGGAGCTCCTCAAGGCGAAGAACAATCTCCTCAAGTCGCGTGTCGCGCAGACGCACCATATCGAGAGCAAGGCGCAAGCGCTCGGAAACGCTGCGCTGATCCTCGGTGATACGAAGACGGTGAATCACGAGCTGGACGACATTCAGAAGGTGACGATCGCCGACGTCCAGCGAGTCGCGAAGGCGTACTGCGTCGAGAAGCGCCGCGCCACGATGGTCGTGAAGCCGACGATCCTCGGCATGATCGGCTCGATCCTCGGCGCGGGCGGCAAGAAGAAGGGCGAGGGCGATGGGGGCGCCGAGTCGGCTCCCGTCAACGAGTCCGGGC
>CAYZGY010000497.1:0-6272 GCA_964478085.1 uncultured Planctomycetia bacterium | reverse complement strand
GTCGCGTGCCGACCGTGCGATGCCGATGAGACGGTACGAAAAGTAGTACGTCAGTAAGCCCGCGAGCAGATGAACGACCAAGTTGACGAGGTGAAAGCCGAAGACCTCGAGGCCGTGCACGGAGCGGTTCCAAGCGAAGCTCAGAAATACGACGAAGCGTTGCGGAAAGAAGTTCCAGATAGCCGCCGGGTTATCAGCGTCTCGGAGGACCTCGTTTTCGACGATCGCGATGCGGTCGTCGAATTGAAACGGAACATCGAACGAGTTCGCGTAAGCCAAGACACCGCCGAGAACCATGGCGAAGCACACCCACGCGTGTCGTTTTGTTGAAGTCATACGATCTACGAGCCTGTGGGGAGGAACACTCCCGCTACGGCTCTATCGGGCCCTCGTGCTCGTCAGTTGCACGGTTTCTTGGCCCGCGGATTGCATCTCTACGCTGCGTCGTGGGGAAGGACGTACGGACATGCGAGCAGGGGCCGAGAAAAACTGCGAAATTTTCCTCTCGAGCGCGTGAAACATCGCGGTCGGTTCGGACACTCCAAAGAGTCGCGCTACGAGGATCCATGTTTTTTCCACCCGGAGTCGACGACGGAATGCAGACACGTTGCCTGTTGATGGCGGCGCGAGACGCCGCGTGGGCAGCAGGAGGCGATCGATTCGCTCGAATCGCGCCAGTGGGAGGTTCGATCGGAATTCCCGGTCGAAAGGTTCAGGTTCGACGACAGCCAAGAAGGGAGTGGCATCGACGCGTTGGTCGTCGACGAGGCGAGTCTCGCGAGTTGTTCGCGTGAAATTTTCACCAGCCTGCGGAGTTTTTCGCAGGACGTTTCCACTGTCGTGATTTGCGAGAACGGTGCCTGCAACGATTCGGATCCGAACGACGAAACGTTTCGTGCGATCCGATCGTATGCCGACTCGTACCCGATTTCCCCACGAACGGGACGCGAAGTTGCCGCCGCAGCCCTCGATGCACGTGATAGAAGAGCCATGGAGCAAACAGCCAACCCGATCGGATTCGATTTTCGCCTCGACGACGTCCTCGGAATCTCGGCGGAGAGCCGCCGCACGTGGGAGCAAGCCGACGAGGTCGCGCGTGCGTGTCCGCCGGTCTCCTTGATTTGCGGAGAGGTCGGTGTCGGGAAGCACACGATCGCACGTGTCATTCACGCCACGAGTGGACGCGGCGAGCAGTCGTTCGTGCGACTCTCTTGCCTCGGCGAGACAGGGCAGGGCCTGGACGCGAGCGAGCTCGAGCGCGAGCTCGACCAGGTCGACTTTCGTGAAGGAATCTTATTCATCACGGACGTCGGCTTCCTCGGTAGCGCGGCTCAGTCGGCACTCGTGAAGAAAATTCTCTCGAACGTCCGAGTCGCCGCGAACGGAAATGGCGAGTCGTCGAATGTCTCGCTCATCCTCTCCGTGCGTCTCGAGCGCGGGAAGGACCTGGCCGACACGATCAGCAACGAGATCGTCGCGCTCGTCGGAACCTCGGTGGTCGATGTTCCTCCGCTCCGTGAGCGATTCGCCGATCTCGACGATCTTCTTCCTCGTTTCCTCCTCCAAGCTGCGGATGATCTCGGCGTCAGAGCCCCGCGAGTCGAGAGCGAGCTGCTCGACGTGTTCCGCCGGTACTCCTGGCCTGGAAACACGAGCGAGCTTCGAGGCGTCATCTCGCGCGCGATCCTCGTCGGTGGTGGAGGTTCTCTCGGGAGGACTTCCGTTCCGAGCTCGTGGCTCGTCGAGCCGAATCAGGCGGACGGAAACGCCGTTGGTGCGAACGGCTCGTCACCGAATGGTGATGACGTTCACCATCACGAGGGATTGGCCGGCGGCATCCGCCTGACAGAGGCTGGCATTCACCTCGAGCACCTCGAGCGCGACCTCGTGATCCAGGCTCTCGACATGACTCGCGGGAACAAGACTCGAGCGGGTCGATTGCTCGGGCTCAATCGCGATCAGATCCGTTACCGCGTCGAGAAGTTCGGGCTGGACCCGAGCGCCGGTAAGCGCTGATTTTCCCAGGGGGCTTTCGGGAAGCCCCCTCTCGATTTTCTTGAGGGGGCTTTCGGGAAGCCCCCTCTCGATCTTCGCTGCGCTGCGATCGATTCACCCCGACCAGCAAGGGGGCTTTCGGGAAGCCCCCTTGTCTACCTCGCTCAGTCGCCCGAGCGCCTGATCGAGATCGAGTAGATCGATGGTCGAGTTCTCTTCGACGACGAGATGCTCGTCGAGGGGGACTTGGCGAAGCTCGCCACCACGCTTGACGCGCTTTCGTTCGCGGGCGTGATCGATGAGTACGTGACGCATCGCCGTCGCGACGAAGGCGCGGAATCGGACACGGTTTTTCCCAGGTAGTTCCCGGCTGTCGAGAAGACGAAGGCAGACCTCGTTGACGAGGGCGGTCGCCTCGAGCGTGTGACTTGGCCGCTCTTTGCGAAAGTATGAGCGCGCGAGGGTGCGCAGCTCGCCGTAGAGCGTGCTGAGGAGCGTGTCCCGAGCTGCGGTATCGCCGGAGCGCGCCTGCTCGAGCAGTTGGGTGACTTCGTTCGGTGGTGGCTGCATCGACGTTCGATCGTGCACGAGTAGACGGTCGGCAGCACCCCCATACTGTAGCCCTCCAGGATTCTTGGCAAGAGTGCCGACCAACTTTCTTCAGCCGATATTCGGATGGGACTCTCGACGGGTCGTTCTCGCCTCCATCAGCGGGGGGGACTGCGCGTCCTGTGAGTATCCGTTATCATCTGGAACCGTGATGAACTCAGATCGAGAGACCGAACACGAGCGCGCAGCGCTACGGATCTTCGAGTCCGCGATCGACCGCGACGAAGCCGAACGGATCGCGTACGTCGAGGAGTCGTGCGGTGGGGATCACTCGATTCTTCAGCGGGTCGGGCGGCTCCTCCGGGCGTTCGAGGCGGGTGACGCCGCCGGCCTTCTCGACGCGGAGCCTCCTCCTTTCGAGGATCCGGATTCGGGCAGCATACGTACGCGAGGTTACGACCCGTTCCGAGGAGGCCGCCGAAACCCACGAGATTCTCGGGTCGATCATTCCGCCGCGTCCCGAGTTCATCGAGGCCTTCCGCGACGCAGAGCCGGGTCTCGATGCATCGGTGACTCCGTCGTTCGCCCCGATCGGTGGCGCGGAGGGGGATTCCCAGGAGCCGCGATACTCGAATCCCGTGGAGATCGCTCGTGGAGGCATGGGCGTCGTCTTTCGCGTTTGGGACGAGGTCCTTCGTCGTCGACTCGCGATGAAGGTCAGTCGGGTCGGTACCGTTAGCTCGTCGAGTGCGTCTGGCGCGTCGAGTCGGTCGCTTGCGACCGCCCGTTTTCTCGAAGAGGCTCAGGTCACGGGGCAGCTCGATCACCCGGGGGTCGTCCCGCTTCACGACGTCGGAGTCGACGCGGGCGGCCGGGCGTTCTTTACGATGCAGCTCGTCGAAGGACGCAGCCTGGCGGAAGTCTTCGAGCTTTCGCGGAATGGCGGGGAGGGTTGGAGCTCGACACGCGTGTTCAGCGTGCTCATCCGCGTCTGCGAGACGCTCGCCTACGCGCACTCGAAGGGAGTCATCCACCGAGACGTCAAGCCTTCGAACATCATGGTCGGTCGCTACGGCGAGACCTACGTCATGGACTGGGGGCTCGCGAAGGTGATCGGTCGGCGGGATCTTTACGACCTGCGCGTCGATGACGATCTCGCCCTCGATGGTTCCGTGCGAACCGATCGCAGCGAGGAGGAGCTGTCTCTCCTCGCTACCGTAGACGGTACGGTCGTCGGGACACCGTCCTTCATGCCGCCCGAGCAGGCTTCTGGTGAGCGCGAAGGGCTCGACGAACGTTCGGACGTTTACGCCGTCGGCGCGATGCTCTACGCGTTCCTCGCAGGGTACTTTCCGTATGCGGACGAGACTGGGACGAGATCGCCGCGGCGGATTGTCGAAGCCGTGCGGGCCGGGCCGCCAGCTCCGATTCTCGAGAGGGCGCTCGAGGGGAGTGCGCCGGAGCTGATTTCGATCTGCGAAAAGGCGATGGCTCGTGAACGCTCGTCGCGGTATCAGTCGATGGACGCGTTGGCGGAGGATCTGCGTGCTTTGGTCGAGACCCGCGCCGTTCAAGCGCACGCTACCGGAGCGTTCGTCGAGTTCCGGAAATGGGTCGCGCGCAACCGACTCTCCGCGGTCTCGCTCGCTGCCGCCGGGCTTGCCCTGGTCGCAGGGCTCGTGGTGGCGCTCGTGCTCCTACGAGACGTTACGACGAAAGAGAAGGCAGTCCAGGACGCGCTCGGCTCACTGGAGATCGAGTCTGAGGCGCTCGGTGTCGCTCTCGGAGAGACGAGTCGTGCTCTCGACGATCGGAGCGAAGCGCTTCGCCGGGCGGAATCGATGAGGCTCTGCGCCGAGTCGGCCGCGATTCTGCCGGTCGACCCCGGTCAAGCGATCCTGCGAGCGATGGAGGCGCATCGCCTCTTCGAGGGTCCGCGTTCGCGAGACGTGCTACTCGCGGCTCTCGGCGAGCTGCGGGAAGAGAAGACGCTGGTGGGGCATTTCTACGGCGTCTGGGGGCTCGCGTTTCATCCCGACTCGAAGTTCGCGGTGACAGGAGCGCGAGACTTCACCGTGCGGGTCTGGAATCTCGAGACCGGAAAAGAGGCGCTCCGATTGACCGGGCACCGGGGAGGGATCAACGGTGTCGCCTACCATCCGAGCGGCGATCAGTTCGTCAGCTGGGCGTGGGACGGGACCGTGCGCGTCTGGGAGCACGAAACCGGTCGGGTGCTCAAGGTGTTTCGTCACGCGAACGTCGTCACGCACGTCGACTTCGACCGCCGTGGTCGGCACGTGTTGACGACGAGCTTCGGTGGGAAGGCCCGAATCTGGGACTTCGAGGAGGAGAGGGTCGCACAGGATCTCGCCGGGCACGGTGACGGCAAGATTCACTGGGGCGAGTTTTCACCCGACGATCGTCTGGTCGTCACGGCGTGCGAAGACGGAGTCGCGCGAGTTTTCGACGTGAAGACCGGCAAGCTCGTCCATGCGTTCGACAAGCACTCCGCAGCGATCCATCGGGCCTCCTTCGATCACGAGGGCCGTCGCATCGTCACGGCGAGCGCCGACGACACCGCGCGGATTTGGGACGCGAGCAGCGGTGAGCAGCTGCAGATTCTCGAGGGGCACGAGCGCTGGGTGCGCAGCGCGGAGTTTTCGCCGGACGGGCGGCTCGATCGATCGAACGGAGACGAAGGTCTCGAGCTGGAAGGATGATCGCAGTCGCGACATCGGCTCGTCGAACGCGGCGTGCTACTACGATGGGGCGACCGTCTCGCGCATGGGTTGGGTGAAGGAGAACTTCGCATCGATCTACGGCAAGGCGCACGCGTCCGAGACCGCGAGACGCATGACGATTCGCGGTGAGGTCAAGTACCTCTCCGGCATCGGGCTGCGCAAGGGCCGCGATCGACGTGTCAAGCTCGAGGTCGGCGAGGAGATCGGCGCCGGGAAATACGACTTCGTCGTCAAGAAAATCGAGAGCGACAAGGACGTCGTCGGAAAGAAGGAGGCGAAGGTGCACCGCGTCAGCCTCGAGCTCGAGAGCGACGAGCTCATCCCCGACAGCGCGTTCGTGCAGAAGCTTCGCTTCGCGAGCAAGGATGGCCGCTAGGTCGCATCGCGCTTTTCGGCGTTCTACCGGAATCCGGACGGCAAGAGGTTTCGCAACACGCTCGTCTGGCTCATCGAGGACACGGGAGCGAAGTCGTTCGACGTCGAGTGGGAGGTCTTCAGCCGCCTCGAGCAGCAGAGCGCCAAGCTCTCGCACTCGGGTCGGATCACCCGGGCGAACGACCGATAATCCTCAGCGGCCGGGCCGCGCGAAAGAACCGTCCAAGAAGTGGATGATTCGTTCGTTGGCGCGTCGAGAGAGGCGGTTCAGAATCGGGAGAGGCGGCTGTTGATTCGCAGATTCACGTTTCTAAGTTGTTTTTTTGTCAGTTGTTGAGGCGAATTCCTCGAGGGTTCCGAATCTGTCCATCAACTGGCACGATGCGTGCGGCCTGACCCCTCGGGGCTGGGGCCGTTCGTCCGAAACACCTCTGACGACACTTCCTCGCAGGGACCGATACCTCGCAACGGGACCGCTTCGGTGAGTCCTCGCGCGACCTTGCGCCCCCCCGCGGTAGCCGCCTCGGGCGCCCCAGGGGGAGAGCCGGAAATGGTGGCCTGTGACGATCGCCCGGGCCCGCGTCAGGCCTGGTGCGAGAGACTCGACCGTGC
>CAYZGY010000496.1:0-6275 GCA_964478085.1 uncultured Planctomycetia bacterium | reverse complement strand
AGGAGCGCGACCGACATCTCGCTTCTTGCGAGCGAAGTCGATCGCCACATTCTTGGTGCGCGTCGCGGCATCGATGGGAGGGAGATTCGTGCGCGCGAGGCGAAGGTCTCCGTCATTCACATCGACGAACCAATCGGGCTTCGCATCGCGAACGTTCGAGCGCAGCTTCGTGACCGCACCGTCACGAAAGATGACGCGTCGCGCCGTGTTGCGCACGATTCCGCTCGAGCGAGGGAAGCGGACACTGATGTTCCATGGAACCTTCCCCGTGACGAAGACGGTGTTGTGCTCGACGACGACGTTCGGGCACGCGTTGACCTCGATCCCCTCGTCACCCCACGCGCCGAGGTTGCAGACGACGTTGTTTCGAATCACGCCACCCTGATGATCGAAGCGACGCTCCCCGTCGCGTGAGTACTCCGTGATGCCGGGATTGAGACCGAGAGCGATGCCGCGGTAGCAGTCGACGACGAGGTTTCTCTCGACGACCGTATCCATCGAGTTCGCCCAGAAGAGAATCGCGGGGCCACACGCGTGACCGCCCGACTTCGGACCACGGATGCGTCGCAAGACGTTGTCGCGAACGATCCAGCCCTTGCCGGCGAGGACGTCGACGCCGTTCGTGTAGTCACTCGGCGCGCTGTCGGTGTACTCGAACTCGCTGCACGCGACCGTGCAATCGTCCGCGTACTTCTTGTTCTTTCCGACGCTCCCCTTGAGGAGCTGCTGACCACAGTCGTAGACGCGCAGATTGTGCATCACACAATCCTGGATGCCGAACTCCCCCTTGACCTGAATGCCGTGGTGTCCGAATTCGCCGAGCGTCAGGTCCGCGATGCAAACCTCCGACGCCGCGATGACAACGCCGACACCGATCGACGTATCGGTCATGCCTTTGCCGAGAAGCTTGACCTTGTCGCGATCACCGCTCTTGCTGCGAAGCGTAAGTCCCTTCGCCGTGATCACGAGTGTCCGGCGAAGCTTGTAGGTCCCATCCTCGATCAGAACGGTCGTTCCCGGTTTCGCCTTGTGAACGACGTTCGAGATCGCGCGAGCGGTCTTGACCGTGACGAACTTTTCGGTCTTCGGTGCCTTCCAATCGCAGCGCTCGCAGCCCTTCTTCACCTCCGCAGGCTCGACGGCCGACAACCCACTCGCGCTCACGACAAGAATCGAAAGGGAGAGAACGGTGTTGCGCGTCGTCACGCTGGCACTCCTTCGCGAATGTTGTCCTGCTGCCAAAGCTCGATGAGGAGCAGAATCTGGAACAGGTAGGCGTGATCAGCCAAACCCGAACGCGTCTCCGAGATCAATCGCCGCAGGCCATCCTCACGATAAATCCCGCGGGCCAGAGCCGACGGATCGAGGAGGATCTCCTCGACCGACTCGAGGAGCGTCTTCTGCATCCACGCGTTGAAGCTGTGGTAGTGGCGGTAGCCGTAGAGGTTGAGCCGCTTGAACAGACTGTTGAACTTGTCCGCGACGAACTCGACGAGCTTCCCTGCCCCCGCTGGCGCGCCCGTGTTCGAGTTGCGGATCTTGAGCAAGGCCGGATTCGACGCTCGCGTGATCGCCTGGTGGATCCGCGTGTCGGCTCGCCACATCGCGCGCCCTCGGAAGAGCGTCCGCAGGAACTCGGTATCGACGAACGGCATCCGGACCTCGACACTGTTTCGGAAGAGCTCGAGCGACGCCATCGTGAAGCGTCGGTGGTGCTCCTCGAGGTAGAGGTAGCTGCAGAGGTCGGCCGGATTCAACGTAACGGAGGAGAGACTCTCCTCCATCGACTTTCGCCCACCACCTTCGACCGACGCGGCCCAACCGTCCGTGAGCACGCCCTCGAGCGCCCCGCCCGAGCTGATGTAGTTCACGCGATCGAACATGTACGAGACGAACTCGTCTTTCGAGGACATGCCCTCGATCTGCGTGTCGGTGTGGAGCGGCCACGCGAGGCTCGTCTTCGCGAGCTCCCCACCATGGCCGCGCAAGAGCACCTGAAAGCCCATCTCGTCGATGAACTTCAGGGCGAGCATCTCGGTGAGGCCGTGCGTCAGGTACATGCCGTCCGTCAGCGAGACCATCTCGCGGAGATTCGGCAGGAACTCGCCGAGGTAGGAGTCGTCGAGTTCGAAGAAGCGGTGCTTCGTCCCGAGCAGCTTCGAAATCTTGTCGGCGATGACTTGATCGGCGCAGCCTTCGACGCCGAGCGTGTAGGTCGCGATCGACCGTTCGCGGCAGTCGATCGCGCTGAGGATCGCACGCGAGTCGAGTCCACCCGAAAGCGAAACGCCGACGTCGAGGTCACCCTCGAGGCACGATCCGATGGACGACTTGAAGGTCTTGGCCAAGTCTTCGAGATACTCGGATTCGTCGTCTCGCGGCTCGTCGAAGAGATCTTGCGGGTGCGAGTAGCGCGAGACGTCGACGTCGCCCGTCTCGCGAGAGAACTTCAGCGTGGCGCCCGACGGCAGCATGTCGACGCCCTCGGCGAGCGTCTTTTCTCCGAAGACGAATCCGTAGGAGAAGTAGTCGGCGACGGCACGCGGATTGAGCCGCGTCTCGACGCCAGGAGCACGAAGCACGCTTTTGAGCTCCGACGCGAAGACGAATCGATCGCTCGCGGCGAACCAGTAGAGCGGATAGCTTCCCACGGCATCGTTGATGAGGAGCAGCTCTCCGGCATCCGCGTCGAGAACGACGGCGCAGAACGCTCCGCGCAGCTTCGACGCGAAGTCTCGCCCATGCTCGTGATAGAGAGCGGTGACGAGATCTGCGGTCGTGTCCCCCGCGATCGGAACGCCGTCCGCGAGGGTCGCTCGCAGCTCGGCCTCGTTGTGCAGATCGCCGTGGAAGAGCACTTGAAGGCTCTGCCCTTCGCGAATCTGCGGTTTCGGCTGGAGAGACGCGAGGTGCAGCCGCCCGAGAGCCCATCCACCCGTCGAGTCGACGTGAGACTCTTCCACGATGCGTCCCCCACGACGCATCGGCTCGACCATGCTCGCAAACGCGCTCGCGATGGCCCCAGTCTCCGCCCTCTCGAAACTTCCCAACAATCCCGGCATCGTTTCTCTCCTCGTCTCAGACCTGACTCTCGAGTGCTTCGTTCTTCTCGAGCGGGCGACCAGCAACCACGGCGGCGCACAGCTCTTCGATCTTGGCGATGACGCGATCCCACGCGTATTCCTCTTCGACGATCTGCCGCCCGGCGCGTCCCATCTCGACGCAGCGATCGGGCTCGGCGAACATCGTCAGCAGAGCGCCGGCGATATTCTGCGGCTCCGTCGCGTCGACGCGATAGCCGTTCGTTCCGTCGCGCACGGGATCACCCGTCCCGCCCGAGTCGCCGGCAATCACGGGCTTCGCGCAAGCGTTCGCCTCGAGGTAGACGATGCCGAACCCTTCCATGTCGCCGTCGGGCAAGGTTCGGTTGGCCATCACGAACACATCGCACGTGTTGTAGTAGCGCGGCAGGTGATCGTAAGGAACCTCGCCGACGAAGCGCACGTTCGCCTCCACTCCGCGCTCCTTCGCGCGACGGCGCAGGTTCTCGTCCTCTTCTCCCGTACTCAAGATGACGTAGACGACGTCCGGATGCTTTTCGAGGACCGCCGGAAGCGCGTCGATCACGTGATCGTGGCCCTTGCGCTTCGTCAATCGCCCGACCGAGAGGATGACCTTCTTGTCCGCGAGGTCGAGCTTCTCGATGATCTCACCGTCCTTCTCCGTCGGATGGAAGACATCCGGGTCGACTCCCGGGCTGATGCGAACGACGTTGCGCGCGTGACAGCCGAGCTCTCGAATCTGGTCGACAGTGCTTCGACTGTTCGCGATGACGGCTGCTGCGTCGTCGTAGACCTTCGGAAGGTGCTTCCGCTGCTTCGCGTTCTTGCCGAAGATCGTGATCTCTTCACCGTGCGCAAAAGGCACGTAGGGGATCTTGAACCACTTCGAGAGAATCCTCGCGACGTACCCTTCCGGCAAGACCTTCGACGCGTGGATCAGCTGAATCCCGCGCTTGCGAATCAGGCTCGATCCGGTCCAGAGGAGCTTGAGGTAGACAATCCGCGACTCGGGCTTGAGGAACGGATAACGCTTGAGATCGCGACGCACCATCTCGATCGTCGGATGGGCATCGTCGAACTCGTGCTGGTTCGCGTAGGACTGCGTCAGGATCGATACCGTCCCAGGTGGGCGACGTGTGTAGATGTTGTGGAACCAGTGGATGCTTCCGCCGACGTGCGGAAAGTAGCGATCACTGATGAGAAGCACGCGAGGAACGTCCACTCCTTGTGAGAAATCCTTCGCCGCGTTCTCTCCTGGGGCCTGCGTCAGCTCACTCATCGATCAGACTCCGCTCTTCTCGGCCTTCGGCGCAGGGACCAATTCTTGAGCGAGGCGCTCGAGTCCCGCGAGCTGCTCGCTCCACACGTACCTCGACTCGACACGGCGCCTGCCGTTGCGTCCGAGCTCGAGCGATCCTTCGGGATCGTCGAGAAGCCCCACGATACGGTCGACGTACTCCTCGGTGGTCTTCGCGACGAAAACACCGTCACCCTCGTCGACGTCGACGCCACGGAAAACGGCCGGGGACACGACGACGGGAAGCGACATCGACATCGCCTCCAGCACCTTGTTCTGAATTCCTCGCGCGAGATGGAGCGGCGCGACCGAAATCCGTGCCTTGGCGATGAAGGGACGAATGTCGGGCTGTGGGCCCGTTACGGTGACACCGGGCAGATTCCCGAGCTCGAAAACCTGACGCGTCGGGTTCGCACCGACGATCGTGAACGTGGCGGCCTCGTGACGTTCGCGAATCAGAGGCAAGACCTCACGCGCGAAGTACTCGACGCCCTGGACGTTCGGAAAGTAGTCCATGACGCCCGTGAACACCATGTCGCTGCCGGTCTTGCTCGTCAGCTGCTCTTCCTCGACGCGGAAGTAGTCGAAGTCGACGCCGTTCGAGAGCACCTCGACGCGTGCGTGGGGAACGAGCTCGAGACAGTCTCGTCGTTCCGCCTCGGTCCGAAGGAGCGTACAGCGTGCGCGCGACGAAAGGTATCGCTCGTACTCGAGGAGACGACGCTCCTCGAGACGGTAGATCCAACGGCGCGGCGCCGAATGGAATTGGCAGTAGAGATCCCACTTGCGCGAGTCGAGATCGACGAAGTCCGCGATCAACGGGACATCCGGAGCGACGTCGGCGTACTGCCCCATCGACGAGCTGAACGTGATCACGAGATCGACCGGCTGGCCCGCGACCGCCTCGGCGAGGTTATTCTTCAGCTCGGCGGAACGAAAGAAGCCCACCGAGAGCGGCTCGCCCGTGATGAGCGATCGCAACGCGTTCCACTTCTGCCCCAGGCCGCTGATCGATCCAAGGACGACCTCAAAGCCCTGCTGGCGCAGCTCCTCTGCGTAGCCGCGCTCCTCTTCGGAGCTCGCGACGCAACCGACGACGACCTCGTGCCGCTCCGCGAGAAATCGAATCGCGTTGTACGACGCGATTTTGTCGCCGCGGTTCGGCGGGTACGGCACGCGCTGACAGATGTAGAGAATTCTCATGATCTCAATTCGAGAGTTTTCGACGGATGATCGGCCCGAACCTGTTCGCGATGCCGAGCGGCAAGCGACTCCAGACACGCACGGCCAGGCTGTGATCGCTCGGGCGAACCCCTCCGCTCGCGATCGGCTTTCCTTCGCGGTCGAAGGTCGACCAAGCGAGGGGCTTTTCGACGGCGCCCCACTGCACCTTGAACTTGTGGGTTCCCGCTCCGATCCAGGAACGGCCGAAGTCAAAGCCGGCCACTTCGGAGTCGGCACAGTCCGAGAGGATCTTCCAATAGAGGCTGTGGTTCGGGCACCACTTGAAAACTTCGCGCAGCGACGATGCCCACGGAACGGTCACGCGGCCGCCTGACTGGATCGCGATTGCTCCACCGACGACGCGCTTCTCCGCGTTCTGGATCAGGTAGAGCGCCGCACGATCTCCGAAGGCCGAGAAGACCTCCTCGAGGAACGCCGCGCTGTGAACGGGCGAGCCGAGATCGCGCATGTTTTCGCAGAAGACGCGGTAGAACTCGGGAAGTCGTTCGGGATCGACCTTCTCCGTCACGAGCTCGCCCTTCTCCGACTTGCGGATCTGGTTGCGGACCTTCGGCTTGAACGATTTCCACAGTGCCTCGGAGCTCTCCGGCATCTCGAGCTCGAGCGTCACTCGCTCAGAGCTCGTCGACTCGGACGTCGAGAGCGCACGTCGCTCGACCCCGCTCGCGCCG
>CAYZGY010000495.1:2065-6283 GCA_964478085.1 uncultured Planctomycetia bacterium | reverse complement strand
AGGGGGTGACGCCGGAGTCGCGGGCAACGTTCTCGTACGGCGCAGACGGAGCGCTCGAGGGCTCTGTGTCGATCGACGGCGTCCTGCCGCTTCTTCACGGGATCTTCGAGCTGACGCCTCGGTCGGGCCAATCGACGATGGACCTCTCCTTCTCGAACGAATCGCTGAGCCTCGACGCGAGATTGCAGGCGCTCAAGCTTCCGACGGACGGATGGGCGATCGAGCAAGATGTCGACTTCCATTTCGAGATCGGTGACTTCGAGTATGGCATCGCGAAAGAGGACCTTCCCGATACGACGCTGCTCGACCTCGGCGCGGTCAAGTTGGTTGTGGTTGACCCGAATCCCCCCGCCGAGAACGCGGTGTTCCTCGCGCGGGAAAACGGCGTGCTCTCGGTCGGCCTGCGGGGAATCGAGGCCAAGCTCCTCGGAAAACGGCTCCTGACGATTGAGGAGGCGGTAGCGGACTCGAGCGGCGTGCTGAGGTTCACCGCGGAGGCGGGGCCGGAGGAGACCGGGGAGACCTTCACCGCCCGGCCGGTGTCGATGACGACGACGAAGGGTGGCTCGGGTTCCTGGAACGTGCTCACCGGAGCCTTCGAGGTGACGATTCCGGGCTTCACGGTCTCGGTCGACAATGTCGGTTGGCCCGAAGCAGGGCTCTCGTTTCCACCGCTCACCCTCAGCAGCGAGGAGGCCTTCAAAGAATCGAGCAGGCTGGGACTCGGCGTCCTCGAGCTCGCCGGGATCGATCTCAGTGATTTCCAAGAGGGCGAGCAGACGGACGACGAGAACTACGTCGAGCTGCGCTTCGCTGAGAACGGCGTCCCGCATGTGGAGGTGCGGGCGAGTCTCGAATTCTTCACGGACACCTTCGATCTCTCCCTCGATGCCGCGGGCAACGGCGAAGCGAAAATGTGGATGGAGTCCAGGGGGCAGGTCTCTCTGCAGCCGCTTCACGATGCCTGCATGTCGCTCAACGGCGTCTTATGCCCGCTGCTGCCGGACGTGCTCGAGGCCGTGGCGACTCTCGACTACGACTCGGATGACCCGGATAACTCCGTCTGGCCGTTCAGCGGCACGGTGAGCGTCACCAAAGAATCTTCGGAAGAGGGGGAAGAACAACAAGGACTTCTATCGATCGGACTCAAGTTCGGTCCGAGCGGAGGGCAGCTCTGCTGGGATCCACCTCCCGTGCCGATATTTGGCGACCCCAAAGAAATCTGCACTCCGTGAGGAGGAGAAAAGGTGTCAGGAACCGTTTTTTGCCGAGGAGAAAAGGCCGGAAAGACCCGCAAGACAGAAAGACAGAAAGACCCGCCCGAGAGTACGAGTTGAGTTGTGCCGTCCGGAGTTCTGTCGAGGTAGTTCTCGGCGGCCCTCTCCTTCGTGATTCGCGTCCGAAATGACCCTCTGCACCGCCTCCGCACCGCTCGACCGGCGGACAGCTTGGCGAAACCGAGGGGCGACCCACACGAACCCGGCAATGTCCGTCCGAATCGCGGAAGTTCGGGCGTAGTCCCGGCCCGGCGTCTGCGCTCGGCTGCGCTTCGCTGCTCATCGCTTGTGCCTGCTGATCGTCTCGTCACGTTGGCGCTGCGATCTCCGGCGGTGTGGCACACCGTACCCCGAACAGCTCCTTCATCAAATACGTCCCAGCGGGGAAGAGAACGTCCCGCGTGCCTCGCACGAACTCTCGTAACGCTCCGCGGTAGTCCGCGACAAACCGCTTCCAGCGTGCGATTTCCCGCATGCGCAGCTCCGGGCGCTTGCAGGCGATGTGGGGCGTTCGCTCTCGTCGCGGCTCGACGCTCCTCGGTCGGCTCTCGCGGCTCTGTCTGTGGATTCTCTTCAGCCCGACGAAGAAGCGGCCCTCCGCTCTCACGCTCTCCCGGATCGCCGCCTCGCGCTCCTCGACCGCTCTCGCGAAGCGCCGCTGGGTCTCGCAGTCCCACCGCGGTGGGGGCTCTATACGAAGCTCCGCTGTCCTCGGTGTGGCGCCTTCGTCCTGAAAGAAGAATCCGGGCCGGGCCGCGGTGCGCACCCCGGAGCCGATGTGCTGCGGTCGAGAGCAGAGCCCGGGCCACAGCCTCGAGTCCTCCACCAGAAGAGACGAGACCGGATTCGAGACGGTGTAGAGCATCTTGTCGAAGACGTCCTGCTCTTCGCTCAAGCGCACGATGCTGGCATGCTCCGAGGACCAAAAGTTTTCCCAGCGTCCGTAGTGGGCGTTGAGGGCGCGTGCCGCCAAGGAGTTGAAGAGCCGCAGAAAGTGGCAGACCTTGCCTTTCGGATCGCTCAGAACGATGTGGTAGTGATTCGACAGCACGCAATAAGCGTGCAGGCGGACGCCGTACTTCCCTGCCGCGTAGGCGAGGAGATAGGCCGGCAGGTCATTGAGGATTCGGGTCGGCTGCAGCAGGAACTGTCTCTGCGTGCAGCGACGCGTGAGGAGGTAGGTGGAGCCGGGGATGATGTAGCGCGGTGGAGTCACGAGTGATGCTACCAGCGATCGTGAGCTTCATCATGTCGGCGAGGCAAAAATTTGTAGTCGGCGACAAGAAGCTCCGGATGCGAAAGATCCTCCGGCTCGACCCGCAGACACCCGCCCAGCAACCCCAGCAACCGTCCCCGGAGTAAAGCGCCAGCCAACTCGCTGAGTCGCGCAACGGGTTTCGCCACAGTCGCACGGTCGACGGGGTCACCAGCAAGGAAGGTGAAGCGGCGATCTTGTGGTTCGAGAAGGTGCTGGCTTGAGACCAGGGCCCGGGGGACTCCACTGCGGCTTCTCGACGGCTTCTCGACGGCTTCTCGACGGCTTCTCGACGGCTTCGAGATGCCGCACCGTCACGAAACCGTCACTCTCACGAGAAAAGGACCCGCGATCGAAGTCGCAAGTCCTTTGAGAATCTTGGTGGGCGTTACTGGACTCGAACCAGTGACCCCCAGCTTGTCGAGCTGGTGCTCTAGCCAACTGAGCTAAACGCCCACGGATGTTCAGTCGGTGGACCGGGGAGGTTACTGGGCGGACGCAGGCTTGTCAAGCGTGTCTGCCCGGTTTGGGTTCCCGGTCCTTTGGGTCTCTCTATTCGTCGCCGGGTGGGGTGGTTGGTTGGTTCCTCGGGACCAGGACGGAGGGTTTTCCGTCGTCAGTGAGGGTGCCGCTGCTCTCTTTCGGTTCGACGGTCTTGCCGGGCTCCGTGGACGGTGCCGGCGAGGCGTTCGTCTGCCCGTTCATGCGGGCGTGGATCTCCTCGATTCCGTCGACCATCGCTTGTCCGACCTGAGTGGACAGCGTCGGTGCGTCTTCCGGATTCGTCGGCTCGGTAGAGGCGGCGGCGACGGCTGGGTCGTCGTCGGCCAACGCGACCGCCGGCTTCGACGCCAAGTTCGCCAGCGCGAAGAACGGCGCTCCGATCGCGATGGCGAGCACGAGGGCTGCCGCTACGACGGTCGTGAGGGACTCCTTCGGGCGCTCCTTGTCTCGGACCTTCTTCGCCGCGGCAGCTTTCTGCGCGAGCGAGTCGCCCCCTCGGAGGTACTCCGAGTCTTCCGTCGCCGAGAGGCCCGAGCGGCCGACGGCCGCTCCAGCTTGACCATGGCCCTGGACTGCAGGACGTCGCGCCCCAGCCACGCCCGCACGCGGCACCGGTTTGCCGCCGAGGGCGCCGCCGACGCGCGCCTCCGGTCCTTGCTGCGATGTCCGCGGTTGCTGCTGACGATGCTGACCGCTGCCGTCGGCACCCTTTCGGATCGCCTGGCTCTCGAAGCGAACGTCCGAAACGCTGTCTGCCGCTTGCTGACCCGTGATGAATAACGTCTTCGATGCGTCGCCCTTCTCCGCCTGGCGCTTGAACGCCGCGATCTTCTGATCACGCGTGGGCGAGGCGGCGGCTGAGCCGGAGATCGCCGACTCGGAGCCCGGGGCGTTCTTCTTCAACGCTGGCGAGGCGTCGGCGGCCGGTCGGGCCTCGGCTTTCGCCGCGGCCTTCACGTCGTCCGGATCGTCGTCGTAGACGCGCTCCTTCAGGAGTCCTCCGGTTCCTCCTCCGCTCGAGCTCTGCGCCGCAGCGGACGGAGACGCTTCGGCTGAGTGGTTGTCGCTCGCGCCCTCGTCTTCCTCATCGAGAGGGCTCGACTGTCGGAGGCCCGCCGACATAATCTTCTCGGTCCTCTTCTCGGTGCGCTTCTCGGTGCTCATCTCGACCTAATTAGGCGC
>CAYZGY010000495.1:0-2055 GCA_964478085.1 uncultured Planctomycetia bacterium | reverse complement strand
CGCCGGCCATCATTTGCGCTGCCGTGTCGAAGTCGACGTCGGGATCGTGCATATCCGAGTCGATCGTCGAGTCGTACATGCCGGAATCGATGCTCGAGTCGTACATGCCCGACTCATCCGGCGGCACGTCGTACGCAGCTTCGTCCGATTCCTGCCGGCGCTCGTTACGCATGACGATCGAGGGCGGCTTGCCGAAAGCCTGGCCGGACATCGTCACGTAGACCGACTCGTCACAGGTCGGACATTCGAGACGACTCGTGCTCGTCACGGGACGGATCGACAGCGCCGACTGGCAGTGCGGACAACGGAAGATGATCTTCTGTGCGCGGGCCGCAGGGAGCTGGGCGCCGAGGTCTTGCGTCTCTTCCATCCGGTCGAAGAACGACGTGTCGAAGTCCATCGACGAGCCTGGTTCGGTGTCGGTGCTGTCCGGTTTCGGCACATCGTTCGCGCGGGCAGCGCCCGGCCTGCGTCCTGCCGGGGCTCGAAGCTCGGGGCCCGATCCCGCTTCCGGTGGATTCTTCGGGGTCGTGCGCGGGACCACTCCTTCGAGGTCCGGGAGCTGGTCCGCCAGCTCCGGCAGTGGGCGCGTCGGCGCGGAAGCCGCCGAGGCCTGTGTGTTCGTGAAGGTCGGTCCCGACGGTGGCGGAGGGGCCTCCTCGGGTGGCATCGCGACGGGAGCTTTCCGCTCATCGTTTCCGGACAGGTCGACGCCTTCCTTCTCGATCATCTCGGCGAGAGAGACGCTGCGAAGCTCTTGGGAGGCGTCGTCGGGAGCCTTGGCTCGGACCTCTCCGATCTGGTCCTTTCGGATGCGGATACTGTCGTTCGAGAAGAGATCGAGCTCGCCACCTGCCAGAGGGTTCGACGAGCCGAAGATGTTCACCTGGCTGTCGGTCTTCACCTCTCCCGGTGCGATCGGGGCGTCCGAGCTCTCTCGACCGTCGGTTTCCTGGGCGAGGTCCGCGAGCGCAGATCGCTGCACCGAACCTGCGCTGGGGCCCGACGAGCTCTCGTCGGTGCCGCCGCCCTGACAGCCCGCGCAGACGAAGCCCTCGAGGGGCACCGAGTCGTCAGCACTTTCGAGCTCGAGAATGTCACCGCAGTTTTCGCAGTATCGAAGTTCCATGCGTCTACGTTCGTCTCTTCCGTCTCTTCCGTCTCTTCCGTCTCTTCCGTCTCTTCCGTCTCTTCAGAAACGCGACCTTGAGATCAGAACAGCAGTCCCGATCCGAGGAGGTAGACGCCGGTCAGCGATCCTACCTCGAGGAGCCAGATCATCACCAGCGCAGCGAATGCCGCGCGCGATTTCGGCAGAAACGCGAGCGCGATCGCGAGGGCCAGTCCGACGACCGCTTGCGCCGCCGCCGCGATCGTCGCCGTCCCGATCGACTCGGCCGTCGCGCCTTTGTCCGGCCCGACGATGACGAAGGCGACCGCTCCACCGAGGACGAAAACGCTCCACAGCAGTCCGAGCGTGCAGCAGTGTCCCCAACGCTCGCGTGTCGTTGGCAGGACCTTCTTGACACGGAGACGACCGAAGCAAAAGAGCCCGAAGACGAAGATCCCGACCGCGAGCGTCAACAGACCCGCTTCGGGAATCGTCGGCGCGAGCAGCACCTGCTCGTCGAATCGAGCGGCCGAGAGAGGCCAAAGCGCGTCGAGACCGTGGCGAGCAGCGCCACAGAGCGTCGCGCCGGCCGTCGCTCCGGCCAAGAGGACGAAAACGAAAGCGAGGATCCAGCCCATCGCACAGACTCCTTGATAACCCGACACCCCCGTCGGTCCCACGCCCCATCTCTCCGGGTCACCGGCACCCGATATCCGGCTCGACACTTTCGGAGAAGCTGCCGAAGTATACCCCGCCCCGCGCAGACCGGCAAAAAAGGGGCGGCCAGCCCGCGGATGCGACGAATCCGGCCCTTCTCGAGATCTCGAACGAATCGTCTCGCTTGACCACTCCAAGCACTTCTTCAACACGCTGCTAGCAGCCCGTTGAACAAGTCGATTCGGCGTCCAAGCGGCCGATTCGTTCGAGCTCTTCGTCGCTGAAAC
>CAYZGY010000494.1:0-6302 GCA_964478085.1 uncultured Planctomycetia bacterium | reverse complement strand
CTGAAAGAGCGCCGGCATGAAGCCGTTCGACCAGTTGTGCACGCCGTCGACCGGGTGGCCGCCCGGATCGGTCAGCACCATGTACGCCGGCAGGTCCTGCGTCTCCGCGCCGAGCCCGTAGAGGAGCCACGACGCGAGGTGGGGACGGCCGAGGACTCCCGGGATGCCGCTGTGGAAGTATCGGATCGAGACTTCGTGCCCGTTCGCACCCGTGTGCATGCCGCGCAGGAGGCAGATGTCGTCAGCGATCTTCCCCGTCTCGGGAAGCAGCTCCGAGAGTTCCATGCCGCACTCGCCGTGATGCGAGAAGTTCCAGCGCGTCCCGAGGAGCTTCTTGCTCGCCTCGTTCTTGAAGCTGTAAGCGATGTCGCCTTGGTAGTCCTTCCCGTGATGGCGATTGAGGACCGGCTTCGGGTCGGTCAGGTCCATGTGGGACGGACCGCCGTGCTGGAAGAGCGAGATCATCGCCTTCGCGCGTGGCTGGAAATGCGGCTTCTTTGCTTCGAGATTGTAGACGGGCTTCGTTTTGCGCTCGGAGTCGGGCGCCGCGTGCGCTATCGCCGGCTCTCGCGCTCGCTCTTGCTCGAGCAGCCATGTCAGCGCGATTCCACCGAGGCCGAGGGAGCCATTACGCAGGAACGCGCGGCGGTTGAGGCGATCATGAGCGGCGAGATTATCGTTCTTCGGCCGGTCAGGCTGTTTCATGGTTCTCTCTTACCAGAAGATCGACTTTACCATCATCCCAAATGAGCTCGAGCGTAGCGTCTTCTCGACATCCGCCGACCCTCGGCATCGGAATCGACCTCAGCATCCAGTTTCTGCGCATCGTTGAGCGCGTCCAGCGCATGAGAACTCAGTCGACGTAGAGAAACTCGTTCGAGCTCAAGAGGGACTGACAGAGATTGATCAAGGCCTGGCGTGTGACGGAGCGCCCCGATGCGAGTCGGCTCGATTGTCGCCCGTGCGTCTCGACTTGACGGCGTACGAAGTCGATCGCGAGCGCCAGCTCGTCACGCCTCGGCGAGCGACACAACGCGAGCTCCCACGCTCGGACGATCTGTGCGGGCAGGCGTCGTTGTGCAACGAGCGGGCCGCGGAAGCCCTTGATCGATGAGTAGCTCTTCGTTCTGGCACTCTCGGATCGAAGCACGACGGTCACGGGCCAATCGAAGCCGTCGGATTGGAAGTTTGCGCGGCGATGGACGACGAGGTCGATCGTGTCGCCTTTCTGGACCTCCGGCCCCTCGACGTTCGTCGCCGATGTGGTTCGAACCACGATCCATTCGCCGGCGAGTCCGGATCGACTCGAGAGGACGCGCGCTAACACGCCGTCGCCGTTCTTGCCTGGATGGCGGAGCTCTCCGCGGACCGCGAGAGTTCCGTCCGTCGGGACACGGAAGCGGCGAATGATATCGCGACCCGGGCCATCGGGATGTCCGCCGACCGCGTTGAGCTGAACCCAGCCGAGCCTCGAGTCGGGACGTCTCGTTCCTCCCTGCCAGCGCTCTCCATCGAAGTGGGGGAGAGGCCGGAACGACGCGACGCGCTTCGTCTTCTCGTCGACGCTTCCGTAGCCGTACTCCCAAACGTCGGAATCAGGAGCCACGAGACTCGGCAGCTTCGCGAGCTCGACCTCGCTGAGCTTCTCCGTCTCCTCAGCCGCGCGCTCGGCAAGCTTCGCGGCTTGCGCGAGCGTGAAATGGCCGTTGAGGAGCATCAGCGACTGCGTCGCGACGGTCGAGCTCGGTCGAACCTCGCAGTTCGTCGCCATCACGGGAGCGTCGAAGGCCTTGAGCATCGCGACGGGACGCGATCGGCGCGACTGGATGTAGAGGCTGCGCCGGCGCTGTTCACCATCGACGACGACCTGGCCGGTGTCGTCCTCCTTGATCTTCAGTGGGCGGCCGAAGAGCGTGTGGTCGAGCGAGCCCGTCGCGGCGAGCATGCGGTCTCGAATCGTCTCGGCGTCGAGGCGGACGAGTGGCTTGCGCAGTAGCGCCGTCGCACGATCGGTCGATGCATCGGACGACTCGCAGGACTGGCGCCAGGTCGTCGAGCTCAGAATCAGCCGATGGAGCTTCTTGAGGCTCCAACCGCTCCGTCGAAACTCGCTCGCGAGCCAGTCGAGGAGCTCGGGATGAGAAGGCTCTGCGCCGAGCTTGCCGAAGTCGGCGGGCGTCGCGACGAGGCCGCGACCGAAGTGGTGCATCCAGATTCGATTGACGACGACGCGTGCAAAGAGAGGGTTATCTTCGTGCACGAGCCACTTCGCGAAGGCAAGGCGTCGTCCTGTCGTCGGAAGCGCAGGATCGTTCTCGGGAAACGCGAGAGCGCGATCGTGGCGCCAGGCGACGGTGAGCGACGCAGGCGGAACGGCTTGCTTCGGAGACCGATGATCACCGCGGTGAAACAGATTCGTCACGGGTGTGTGCCCGGGTGGCTCGACGAGTGCGCGCAGGAACTCCTCGGCGGGTTTCTTCTTCCTCGTGCTCGCGATGCGGGCGTCGTACTTCTTGAGCTCCGCGGCGGCTTGCGGCAGGTACTGATAGAGGACCCCGGGGCTCAGGTCGACGCTCGGATACTTCTTTAGAAGCGCGACTTGCTCCTTCGATCTCTTTGCCGGGGGCGTCTCCTTGGCGGTGCGCAGCTTCGGGCGGAGAGATTCTTCGTACTTCTTCAGCTCCTTCTCGAGCGCCTGCTTCATGAACTCCGCCTGCTTCTTCGCACGCTCGGCGGCGATCTTCTGTGCTTCGGCCTCGACGCTCGCTGCCTTCTTTCGGTCGGCTTCGGTGTAGAGCGAAACGCGACGCGAGCTCGGCACCTTCCAAGCCTTCCAGTCGAGCGCGGGCTCGAAGACGGCACGCAGCGCGAAGTAGTCGGTCTGTGGAATCGGGTCGTAGCGATGATCGTGGCATTGAGCGCACTGTAGGCTCATGCCGAGGAGCGACGTGCCGACGATCTTGAGCGTGTCCGCCATGACCTGATTGCGACCGTCGGCGTTGTCGGCCCCGCTGCCCGTACCGTCGGCGGCCATGCGTAGAAAGCCCGTCGCCGTCAGAAGGTCGATCTGCTCTTCGCTGAGCTCCCCTTTCTTCGAGCCGGCGAGCTCGTCGCCGGCGAGCTGCTCGGTGATGAACTCGTCGAAGGGCTTGTCCGCGTTGAGCGCGCGGATGACCCAATCGCGATACTTCCACGCCCAGGGTCGCTCGGTGTCTTTCTCGGTGTAGCCTTCGGAGTCGGCGTAGCCCGCGACGTCGAGCCAGTGGCGAGCCCAACGCTCGCCGTAGTGGGGCGAGTCGAGGAGCTCGGTGATGAGGTGATCGAAGAAGTCGGTTCGTTCGTCCGCGAGCCAGCGATGAAGCTCCTCGCGGGTCGGCGGGAGACCGAGGACGTCGAGGTACGCACGCTTGACGAGCGTGCGTCGATCGGCGTCGGCCGAGAAGGATGCGTCGGCTCCCGCGGCATCGAGGACGAGCGCGTCGATCGGTGTGCGGACGCGTCGATCCGGGGCGTACGTCGCGAGCGCGGAGCCTGAAGGTCGACGGATGGGCTGGAACGACCAGAACTCGCGCTCCTCGATCGAAACGCCGAGGCCCGGACCGATCGTCTCGGGCTCGGGACGCAGCGTCGGAGCGCCGGCGGCAATCCAACGCTCGAGAATGTCGATCTCGTGATCCGGAACGCGGTGATCGCCAGGCGGCATCTCGCCCTTGCGAACGCGCTCGATGAGGTAGCTCTTCTTCGGCTGACCCGGAACGATCGCCGGGCCGCTCTCGCCGCCCTTCTGGAGAAACCGTACGAGTCGCAGGTCGAGATCGCCTTTGCGCACGTCCGTCGCGCCGTGACAGTCGAAGCAATGAGCGCGGAAGATCGGACGGACGTGCTCTTCGTAGGTTAGCCGTGTCGTGGCGGTGGGCCGGACGGGCTCCGCCGCGGCCAACTTCCCGTAGTTGGCCGGTGTTCCGATGGCGACCGCGAAGAGAAGGGCGATCGGTTGGCTGATTCGGCGCATCGCGTGAACCTTTCGATCTTCGAATACACCGTTATTAGAACGGACGCCACTCCGCCTGGGCCAGCATCAAAAAAAGGAGCGAGACTGCGGCTTGCAGGCTCGTTCCTCGAAAACTCTGGATCGAATCGTTCGCTCATTCGTCGGTCGTCTCGACCTTGCTACGACGACGACGGGCGAGGCCCGCGCCAGCCGCTCCGAGTCCGAGAAGCGCAGTGATGTCGGCCTCTGTCGTCGAGGCGCTTACGAGCGACATCCTGAACGAGACCGAGCGCGTCGCCGAGTTGACACCGTTGTTGGCGTTGTTCGACTTGCGCGTGAATCCGATTTCCCCCGCGTAAGCCGAGCTCGCGACCGTGCAGGCCACCAGGGCTGCTGGGCCGAACAGCGTGCTCCTGGGCATCAGCATTCTCCCTCGGCAGTCAAGGAGTAGAGTAGATCGTCGGAAAAAACAACTGCACCGGCGATCCTCCCATCTGAGACCGACTCTGCCTGCCCCGGAGACACTTACGAATCGCGATACTTCGGCTCGGCGCGCGAACGCTGGCACGTTTCTGGGCCAGTCTGTCAAAAATCAGGTCAAGATATCGTCGACGACCTTCCCGTGAACATCGGTCAGGCGGAAATCGCGCCCCTGGTGACGGAACGTCAGGCGTTCGTGATCGACCCCGAGACGATTGAGAATCGTCGCGTTGAGGTCGTGAATGTGCACGCCGTTCTCGACGACGTTGTAGCTGAAGTCGTCGGTCTCGCCGTAGACGACGCCACCTTTGACGCCCGCGCCGGCCATCCACTTCGTGTAGCAGCGCGGGTGATGATCGCGTCCGTATTGTTGACGCGTGAGCTTGCCCTGGCAGTAGACCGTTCTGCCGAACTCGCCGCCCCAGATGACGAGCGTGTCGTCGAGCATGCCTCGTTGCTTGAGGTCCTTGACGAGTGCGGCGCAGGGCTGATCGATGATGCGGCACTGACGGCTGATGTCGTTCGGCAGATTGCCGTGCTGATCCCACTGGCGGATGAAGATCTGCGTGAAGCGGACGCCGCGCTCGGCGAGGCGACGTGCGAGGATGCAGTTCGCGGCGAACGTGCCCGGTTTCTTTGCCTCGGGACCGTACATCTCGAACGTCTTCTCCGACTCGCCTTTGAGGTCGGTGAGCTCGGGGACGGACGTCTGCATGCGGTACGCCATCTCGTACTGCGCGATGCGCGCCTGGATCTCTGGGTCGCCGACCGCGTCGTATCGCTCGGCGTTGAGCGCGGCGAGCTCGTCGAGCATGCGCCGGCGGAGCGTCGGGCTCAAGCCGTCCGGGTTCGAGAGGTAGAGGACCGGATCGCCGACGGAGCGGAAGCTCACGCCTTGGTGCTTCGTCGAGAGGAAGCCCGCGCCCCAGAGTCGCTCGTAGAGCGCCTGACCGCCGAAGCCGCCGTTGACCGTCGAGTGGAGGACGACGAACGCGGGGAGGTCGCGATTCATCGATCCGAGTCCGTACGAGACCCACGCGCCCCCGCTCGGACGCCCGGGAAGCTGGCTGCCGGTCTGGATGTAGGTGATCGCTGGGTCGTGATTGATCGCCTCGGTGTGGACCGTCTTGATCACCGCGAGATCGTCGACGATGCTCGCCGTGTGCGGGAGCAGCTCGCTGACCCAAGCGCCGTTCTTGCCGTGGCGAGCGAACTCGAACTTCGACGGCGCGACGGGGAATCGCTTCTGACCCGACGTCATCGTCGTGAAGCGCTGCCCGTTGATGACGGACGTCGGCAGGTCCTTGTCGAACCAGTCGTCGAGCTGTGGCTTGTAGTCCCACATATCGAGTTGCGACGGCGCTCCCGACATGAAGAGGTAGATCACGCGCTTGGCCTTCGGCGCGAAGTGCGGGACTCCGGGGATGCCCCCGAATCTCTCGCCCGCGAAGCGAGCGTCCGTCAGGCTCTGCGTGGGGGCAGCATTCGGCGCGCCGAAGAGCGAAGGATTGAGGAGCGAGGCGAGTGCCACGGTTCCGACTCCGGTCGCCGAGCGACGGAAGAAGTGGCGGCGCGTTTCAATCAGTTCTGCTTCGCGAAGCGGGTTCATCTCTCTGGAGTCTCCGAGCGCTTTCAGCTCTTCGTCACGGTTTCACTGAGGTTGAGGATCCGGTGCGCGCCGATCGTCCCCGCACCGAGCTCCGGAACGTCGAGCGCCGTGTTGCGCGGCGACTCGCCCGCCGAGAGGAGCTTCTCGGCGGCTTCAGGATCTTTGCGGAAGTCGTCGAGGCACAGCTCGAGGAGGCCCGTCAAGCGAGTGGCCTCCCGCACC
>CAYZGY010000493.1:0-6310 GCA_964478085.1 uncultured Planctomycetia bacterium | reverse complement strand
CGAGACGCCCTACATCGAGGCCGCGTGCCGTGAGATTCCCACCACGCATCACCACATCATCTACCGGTCAAGTGATGTGACGTCATCCCTCGAGACAGTGTCACGCGCGTTCGGTGAACCCCTTGCTGACCCCTCTGCCTTGCCAACCCATACCGTCAGCGAGGAAGCCAGCAGATGGATGACCGTCTGCCTGAGTGGAGATGGTGCCGATGAGGTGTTCGGCGGGTACGAGAACAGGCTCAGGGCAGGCATCGTCGAGCATCTGATGCGCATCCCGGCGCCACTGCGACGAGGGTTGATGAGCGTGATCCCGGCAGGCCGTAACCCCGACGCTAGAACCAGCCAGGTCTATGAAGCACTACGTCTGAGCCTCGGCGAAAGGCGCGACTACTTTGCCGAGATCGGGTCAAGAGCCGTCTATCGGCCCGAAGTCTTCAAGCAATGGGCATCCGAACGACTTGGCGAGATGCTGTGCCTGACAGACGGCGATCTGCTGGAAGCGCTGCTGAAGTTCGACATCCACCACAACCGACTGGGCGACAACTATTGTGCGAAGGTAGATCGCATGTCCATGGCCCACTCGCTCGAGGTCAGGTCGCCCTTCCTCGACTACCGCTTCGTCGAACTCGCTTCCAGGATACCCACAAAGTGGAAGCTCCACCGCGGCGAAACCAAGATACTGATGCGAGAGATCGTGGCCGATTACGTCCCCGCGGCAATCCTGAACCGCAACAAGCATGGCTTCGCCGCCCCTGTCGGTGTCTGGGCCGACGAGAACATCGAGGCACTCAGGACCGCGACGACTACACTCCACGAAGCCGGACTGATCGACCACCAGTGGCGGGTCTTTCTGCACGACAATATATTGTCCAACGACAACTGGATAACCCGCGAATACAGGAAGCGCCTGGCCTTCCTCTGGTCCTGGTACCAGGCCTGGATCCTGAAGATTGAGTTCCCGGCGCCCACATAGATGACCACTGCATCCAAGGTAGACCTGCGTTGCCAGTTCCAGGTCATCGGGAGCTTCAGCGAGGGTGGCGACGGCGCTGTCGCAACGGGTATCGCGAGCGGACTGCAGCGCCTGGGGATTACCCCCATCTGCGTTGCCCTGAAGCCCGGCGGAAAGGTGCCGCTGGAGGGCACCGGCATAGAGTGTATAGAGCTCGACAGACGCGGGGGCCTCGCGGTCGCACTCTTCAGGTTCCGGGGCCTCGTCAGGAAACGGGCGCCAGAGCTGGTTCATGTCCACGGGCCGTCGTCCCTGGTCTTCGTGGTGGCAGCACTGCTGGGATTCGGATCACTGCCGCGGATTTGGTTCACGTGGCATGATTCCGGTCGGGTCCTCGAGGCGCCGGGCATCCGAGGGCGGTTGCACCGTTGGGCTCTTGGGCACTGTTCTGCGATCTTCGGGTCGTCGCAACAGGTCGTGGAGAAAATGAAGGGGAAACTGCCGGCCGGACCCGGTATCACCGTCTTCAGAAATGGTGTGGGGCCGCAGCCAGAAGCCGACGGAATCAATCAGGCGATCCCGGCGATTGTCTGGGTGGGCAGATTCGTTCCACTAAAGGCGCCACAGAATCTGATCCTCGCCGCACACCAGCTGCGTGAAGAGGGCCTGGACTTCACCGTGTACATGCTCGGCGACGCTCTGCCGCATCTCGAATGGTTCTATGAAGAGACACGAGCCAAGGCCGCTGAATTTGGTCTGGAAGATGTCATCGACTTCCCGGGATGGGTGGACCCGCTCACTTACTACCCGCGGTGCGCCATCGGTGTTCAGACTTCGCAGACAGAAGGGATGAGTATGGCACTCCTTGAGCAGATGTCCGCGGGACTGTGTGTCGTTGCCACCGACGTAGGTGACACCGGACAGGTGATCGAGAATGGTGAGACCGGGTTGCTGGTGCAGCCAGACGACGTCGCTGGCCTGACCGGGGCTTTGCGCAGCGTACTGCAGGACCGTGAACTGCGCAAAAGACTTGGAGGGGCCGCCCGCGAGCTCGCCACGCGCGACTACTCCCACGAGGCCATGGCATCACGCAGCCTGGAGTTCTGGGCACGAGAATGGCCGAAGAACTAGACCAGGACGGCGGCTCCTCCGCACTCGGAAAGCGCGCATTCATCTCGAGCGGGATCTGGGCAGTCACCTATTTCCTGCTACAGATCCTTCGCATCGTCAGCCAGATCATCCTTGCCAGTCTGCTCTCGCCGCATGCCTTCGGCATCGTCAGAATCGGCACCGCGGTCATCCAGGGACTGAGAATGTGTTCCGAGGTCGGTGTACGCGAGTCGATCGTCCGGGACGAGCAGGGCGATGAACCCACATTCCTGAACACGGCGTGGACGTTCCAGATCATAAGGGGGGTGTTGATCTGGGTCGTCGCGATGGCGTTGGCATGGCCAATCGCGAGCATCTACGACGAACCGTCGCTGCTCCTGATACTGCCCGCACTCGCTACGGTTCCTCTCATGGCGGGATTCAACTCGACCGCCTTCATCCAGCTGAACCGATTGCTGCGAGAGGGACCTCGTGCCCTCCTGGAATTGAGCAGCGCGCTCGTCAGCAGTTGTGCGATGGTCGCGTGGGCCTACTTCGTCAGCCAGGATGCGTGGGCGCTTGTCATCGGATCGGTTGCTGGCGGCATTATCTTCCTGATTGTCTCACATCGATTGCCGGGAGACCGGAACCGGCTGATGTGGGACACCGACGCAGCGCAGAAGATCTGGGGGTTTGGCGCCTGGATCTTCGTTGGTACAGTCATCGCCTTCCTCGGGCAACAGCTTGACAGCTTCATGCTGGGAAAGTTCGACGCGGTCAGCGTCCTCGGCGTCTACTTCATCGCCTCCACCGTCGCGCGCCTGCCCAACGAAATCATGTCTGTCATCTCCGTCCATGTCCTTTACCCGGTGTTCTCGTCGATCAATCGAGACAGTCCGGAGCAGTTCACCGAACGGTTGCTACAGATCCGTTCACTCGTCCTTCCGGTTGCGGCAAGCGCGGTGGTCGGAGTAGTGATGGTGTCACCATGGTTCTTCACTGTCTTCTACGACGATCGGTACGCCGACGCCGTCTGGATTGCTCCGTTGATCTGCGCGTCAGCCTGGGTACTCATCCTGAACTCGACCGTGAATCGTGCGCTCCTGACACTGGGGCGCACGCGACAGCTTGCATTCATCGGACTCGTCAAGGTGATCGCAATGGCCATACTGGCACCGATCGGTTTCATGTACGCGGGGGTAGCAGGCTTCATCGTCGGTGTGTTCGTCGCGACTGCGATCGAACACGCTTTGAGCGTAGTCTACCTGGCTGTCGAAGGCATCAACGTCGTTGGTCAGGACTTGAGGGAGACCACGTTCGTCGCGGCGTTCGCCATTGCCGCGGTCGCCGGGAACACGATCGCGTTACAGCAGGACGCACCTGGTACGACGATCACACTGGGCCTGGCCATCGTCGCGTGTGCAGGTATGGCTTCCGGTCTGCGAACCTGGCTCCGGTGGTACCCGTTGCTCAAAGAGAGTCTGTTGGGGATATAGTGATCTCCGGTCAGCCGTAGTAGTGCGTCTTCTTGGGAGTCTGCTGAGACTTGTTGAGGAGCGATCCCAGGAACGGCGTACGTTGCAGGATCTTCATGGGGCGCGTGAGCTTGTCTCGTGGTCTGGCGTTCCTCAAGAACCAGCAGCGCACAGTCCACGTAAGGCAGAAAGACCATCACATCGTCTGAGACAAGCATTGGTGGCAGATCGAAGATGATGATCGTGTCCTTTCGGTGAGCACGCATGAATCCGCTTCGCTCCCGGGATATCCTTCGTCTCCCCAAATCACTGTTGGCGTGTCGACGTGGCGGGTTGGTTCGATGGCGGAAATCCAGGCGAGCGTGGTTCGCTCTTCACCTCGGCGGAATCCGAGCGTGGCGCAGATCGCGCACGTACGGTGATCATCGAATGCAAGCAGTCGCGTTCCGATTTTCTTCGTGACGATGCGGATCGCGAGGAACTCTTGCGTGTGCGTGCACACCATCTCGTTCTCCAGCCCCCGTAGCTCAGCTGGATAGAGCAGCTGACTTCTAATCAGCGGGTCCTGGATTCGAATCCTGGCGGGGGGGGCGACGTTTGGTGCCGACGTTTGGTGCCGACGTCTCGTCGGACTGGTCGGCAGGCGTGCTCGATGCGAGCACCTCCGAGATCACGCGGTCGAGATCCCCGAGCATAAGGGGCTTTGCGAGTACACCGGAGAATCCGTACCGCTCAGGATCGGAGAGAACCGGTGCGTTCGAGTAGCCACTTGCGACGATCGCTCGCACGCCGGGATCCAACTCACGAAGACGCTTGATCGTCCAAAGTCCATCGCGACCACCAGCGATCGTGAGATCCATGATCACCAAGCTGAATGGGCGACCATCAGCGCGGGCTCGTTCGTAGACCTCGACGCACTCCTCGCCATCGCGGCAAGAAGCGACTTCGTGGCCTGATGCTTCGAGCATCGCCACCATCGCACCTCGCACCATGTCGTCGTCGTCCATTACGAGAACCTGCGCGCCCAGCACACTCGCGACGTAGGAATCCTCTTCCTCGAGAACCGCGTCTCTGCCAGCAATCGGCAATGTCACACGCACAAGCGTCCCGACGCCACCCTCGCGTGGCTTCAGTTCGAGCAAGCCCCCATGTCGCTGCACGATCCAGAATGCACTCGTGAGCCCGAGTCCATTCCCCGTCTCCTTCGTCGTGAAGTACGGCTCGAAGATGTGCTCACGATGTTCCTCCGGTATCCCGACACCCTCGTCGCTAATCTCGACGGCGACTCCGGGGATCAATTCGTCACTCGATGCCAACTGGTATCGATGCTTCACGACATCGACCCGGACGTTTCCACCCTCGGGCATCGCCTGGATCGCATTGATGGCGAGGTTGTTGATGACCTGGTGGATCTGCGAAGCATCCATCTTGACCGGTGGTAAGTCACGAGGGATGTGGACCACCGACTGCGCGTTCGAGCCTCGCAGGCAGAGTTCGATCGCCTCGGAGACGAGTTCGCCCAAGTGCGCCGTTTTCCTGATCGGCTCGCCACCCTTGCTGAAGGAAAGCATCTGCTTCGTGAGGTTGGCAGCGTGGTCGCAGGCACGCGAGGCGAGAGCCAACTCCTTCAGGTCCAGCTGGTTTCGCTTGAGTCGAAGCTGCGCAAGATTGATGTTGCCGAGAATGACCGTCAACAAGTTGTTGAAGTCGTGCGCCAAACCCCCAGCGAGCCGACCGATCGATTCCAGTCGCTGTGCTCGCAGAAGCTCTGTCTCCAACTGCCGCCGAATCGTGACATCTTCAAGACTTCCGACCAACTCACCTGACTCGAGACGGCGAAGCCGTGCGTTCATCCAGTGTTGAGCACCCTCGACATCGACGAAGCGGACGACTCGATCAATCTCGTCATCGAGGGTCGTGTCAGCAGCCGCGACGAGAGACCTCCACTTCGGTCGATCTGGGGACGCGACGAAATCCTCGATCGGTTGCCCGAGCGTAGCCTCTGGGTCGAAGCCGAATTGCTCCTGCCACGCATCATTGAGGTAGGAGACTTTCTCCTCGGTGTCGAGTCGGAGCACCACATCGGGAAGGTCGGAAAGCAACTCCCGATGCCGACGCTCTGACTCGGCCAACTTCTCAACAAGGCGATACTGGACCTCGGCTGCCAGATCCGGGTCACGACCCGGTCGCTTGTCGTCAGGAACCTCCATCAAGCGGCAGACTCTACCGATTCAAGATACGCCTTGCTGGAACAAACCTCTGCAAAGAGTGGGAAAACGTTGTCGCAGAAGAACTCCTGCTCGATCGGCGTTCGGCTGGAAGTGCAGTCGGAAAGGACCGTCACATCGAACCCGGAATCGAAAGCATGCAATGCTGAGGCGTTAACACAGATAGAGGTGACGCAGCCTGCGAAGAGTACGGTTTCAATGCCACGATCTCGCAACGTCGGTTCAAGATCGGTGTTCGAGAATGCATTGAATCCACGTTTGCCCGGAAGTTCAATGATGCGATCTCCGTACGCTGTGATTTCGCCGATCGTTTCGGCGCCAGGCGTACCGACCTTGAATGCTTCCACATCACGGATAGTCTTGAGAATACCGATCGGGTTCTCGAGCTCGTTGTACGTGCTGCTGAACACAATCGGTGTATTGACCATTGTCATCGGCGAATCTTTGAACGCCTCGATAAGCGCAAGCGTGTTGTTGAGCGTACCACTCACTCGGTGAGATTCCTCAACGACGGAATAGAGGACACCGTCAGGGTCGAAATAGTCCTTTTGGAATCCAATCAAAAG